>JAFZQK010000061.1 GCA_017620455.1 Clostridia bacterium | reverse complement strand
CCGCAGGCTTTGCCTTCACCGCCGCCGCCACCGGCAGTCAGACGGACGCCGGCAGCAGCGACAATACCGTCGCGTCCTACGCGATCCTGAAGGACGGCAGCAACGTGACGGCCAATTTCCCCAACGTGACCACTGCGACGGGCACGCTGACAGTCAGCCCAGCAACGCTCACCGTCACCACCGGGTCCGCCACCAAATCCTACGACGGCACGGCCCTCACCGCCACCGCTGAAATCACCGGCCTGGTGGGCAGCGAGACTGCCACCGCCACCGCCATCGGCAGCCAGACGGACGTGGGCACATCCGACAACACTTACACCCTCTCCTGGGGCACTGCCAAGGAGGCCAACTATACCGTAACGGAAACCCTGGGGACGCTGGAAGTGACGGCGAACACTACGCCCATTACCTTCACCGCCGCTTCCGCCAGCAAGACCTACGACGGATCTCCCCTCACCGACGACGGCGTGACCGCGGCAGGCCTGCCCGCGGGCTATACCTTCACCGCCGCCGCCTCCGGCAGCCAGACGGACGCCGGCAGCAGCGACAATACCGTATCGTCCTATGCGATCCTGAAGGACGGCAGCGACGTCACGGCCAATTTCTCCAGCGTGACCACCGCCAAGGGCACCCTGACAGTCAGCCCAGCAGCGCTCACCGTCACCACCGGGTCCGCCACCAAATCCTATGACGGCACGGCCCTCACCGCCACCGCCGAAATCACCGGCCTGGTGGGCAGCGAGACTGCCACCGCCACCGCCACCGGCAGCCAGACGGACGTGGGTACGTCCAATAATACGTACACCCTTTCCTGGGGCACCGCCAAGGCGGGCAACTATACCGTAACGGAGACCCTGGGCACCCTGGAAGTGACGCCGAACACCACGCCCATTACCTTCACCGCCGCTTCCACCAGCAAGACCTACGACGGGTCTCCCCTTACCGACAGCGGCGTGACCGCGGCGGGCCTGCCCGCGGGCTTTGCCTTCACCGCCGCCGCCTCCGGCAGCCAGACGGACGCCGGCAGCAGCGACAATACCGTCGCGTCTTACGCGATCCTGAAGGACGGCAGCGACGTGACGGCTGATTTCTCCAACGTGAGCACCGAGAAGGGCACACTGACAGTCAGCCCCGCGCCCCTCACCGTCACCACCGGATCGGCCAGCAAAGCCTACGACGGCACGGCCCTCACCGCTCCCGCTGAAATCACCGGCCTGGTGAACGGCGAAACCGCCACTGCCACCGCCACCGGCAGCCAGACGGACGTGGGCACATCCGACAATACGTACACCCTCTCCTGGGGCACCGCCAAGGAAGGCAACTATTCCGTAACGGACGGCGAAATCGGCACCCTGGAGGTCACGGCCAACAGCACGTACATCGTCATCACCTCCGGCACCTCTAGCGGCACCTACACGCCCTCTGGGCTAAAAAACAGCGAATACACCGTGGAGGGCGATCTTCCCGCGGCGCTCACCCTGGACGTGGAAATCACCGGATTCCAGGAGGTGGCCGGCACCAGCAGCAACACCATTTCCGGCTATACCATCAAGGATCAGAACGGCGAAGACAAGAAAGCATACTTTACCAACATCCACCTGAACGAAGGCACGCTGACGCTGAGCAAAGAAAAAATCAACGTCTGGACGAACAGCGACACACAGACCTACAAGGGCTCCTCTTACCAAACCTCAAACGTCTCCTGGACGGGCGTTTACAGCAGGGACAATCCCAGGACGACGGATCTTTCCATCACCGATCACATTAATTCGTGGGTCCGGGATGTGGGCACGTACGAACTGAGCTATAAAGCGGAGCTGATCCGCGAAGACCTGATGGATAAATATGAGATCGGGGAAACGAAGTTCGGCACGTTCACGATCACCCCCGCCGCGCTGACCGTGACCGCCGGAACGGCCAGCAAGGTTTTCGACGGCACGCCGCTTAAGGACACGACCGCCAGCCTGGAGGGGCTGCTGGGCAGCGACGCCGGCAAAGCCACCGTGACCGCCACCGCCACCATCACCAACGTTGGCAGCGTACCGTACACCTACACCATCGAATGGGGAGAAGTGAACTCCGGCAACTATACCGTATCGGAAGCTCCGGACACCCTGACGGTGGACCCGCTGGGCCTGAAATTTGACCTGGGCGGCAGAACAATGACCTACGGGAGCGTGGACTTTGAATTATACCCGATCCTGACTTACACAAACGGCAATCACAAGGGTGAGACCGTGAACCCGGATTCGATTACCTTCGACGAGGTGGACACCTACACCGTCAAATACACGCTGTTCACCGGGGATACGGCCACGCTGACCGTCCAGGGCACCGTGGAAGACGACGTCGGCGAATACTCTTTCACCTGCAACGCTTCCGTCCCCGGAAACGCTTCCAATTACGACATTTCTTACGCTCACACCACCGTAACCATCAAACCGCTTAAAGTCACGATCAAAACTGAATCACAATCAAAAACCTATGACGGAAAACCGTACCCCAAGGATACGGAGGTACCGCCGCCCACAATCACAATCGAAGACGCGCCCGGAGACTTTGCCATTATGTTCTCGGTGCAAAACAAAGAAGGTCAGATCACCAATGCCGGAAGCGTAAAAAACGACTTCGAGATCGACTGGGGCGATGAAAACCCGGACAATTATATAATCATTGAAGATCCGAATCCGGGCACCCTGACCATAACGAAGGCCACCCTGACCGTTTCCACACCGTCGGGAAGCCACGCTTATGACGGCAATCCTTACACCCTGGGGCCGGCAACCTTCACAGGCCTGGTGGGCACTGAAACCGTCACCGTCAATACCACGGGCAGCCGAACCGAGCCTGGCTCCAGCCCGAATACCTACGAGGTCATCTGGGAGGACGGAACGGCAGAGGAAAACAACTATCAGGTTGTCGACGGCGAAATCGGTACGCTGACGGTGTTTTTAGGCACGTAGACTTCTGAGACGGAGCGTGATACGTCGGCATGAATATCATTCGAAAATACCTGATCCCCCTGCTGGCAGCCGCCGCCGTCACGGCGCTGGCCGCCGTGGGCGTGCTGTACCGCATGGACAAATGGACCCAGGACTGGCTGTTCCAGCAGCGGGGCGTGCCCTCCAGGGACATCGTGCTCATCGGCATCGACGAGGAAACCCTTTCCGAGTTGGGCCCCTACGGCCCCAATTACCGGAGCGTGATGGCCTTCGCCCTGGAAAAGCTGGCGTCCGATCCGGAAATGCTGCCCGCAGCCGTGGCCATCGACGTGCTCTACGAAGGGGAAAGCGGCTCCCAGGCGGATGAAAAGCTGGCCCAGGCCGCGGAAAAGCTGGGCTGCGTGATCACCGCCGCCATGGCGGAATACGGCGACGTGATCCAGTGGGAGAATGGCCGCGCCGTCAGCTGGAGCACCTCCGTCATCGGCTACGTGGAGCCCTACGACCGATTGCGGGACGCGACCGTGCAGGGGCACATCAACGCCATGGCCGATAAGGACGGCGTGCTGCGCCACGCCCTGCTGGCGATAGAAAAGCCGGATGGCGGAAAGGTCCTCTCCATGGCCGCCCAGACGGCCCGGACCTTCCTGGAAAAGAACGGGAAGGAGCTCCTTCTCCCCCCCGTCAACGCCGGCGGACATTTCTACGTTTCCTTCACCGGCACGCCCGGGGATTTCTACGACGGGTTCTCCCTTTACCGCCTGGTCATGGGCCAGATCCCCGCTTCCGCGTGGGCGGGCAAGATCGTGCTGATCGGCCCGTACGCCGCGGCGCTCTCGGACGATTATTTCACCGCCGCCAGCAAGGGCGTGAAAATGTTCGGCGTGGAATACCAGGCCAACGTGATCCAGAACCTGCTGGAGGGCAATTACAAATACGAGGTGCCGGAGCTGCCCCAGCAGCTGGTGCTCTTCGCGGTGTGCGCCGCGGCGGTGCTGCTGTTCCTGCGGCTGCGGGTAAGCCGGGCCTGCCTGCTTTGCGGCGGGCTGATAGTGGGCAGCGCGGGGCTGTGCTGGCTGCTGTTCCGCTTCGGGCTCATCACCCATCCCCTGTGGCTGCCCTGCGCCATTTTGGTGCTGTTCCTGGGGGCTATGGCCGTGCAGTACGCCAAGGCCGCCCGGGAAAAACAGCGCCTGGCCCTGGAAAACGAACGCATCGGCGCGGAGCTGGCCCTGGCCACCCGCATCCAGGCCAATTCTCTGCCCAAGGAATTCCCGCCCTTCCCGGACAAGAACGAGTTTGACATTTACGCCTCTATGACCCCCGCGAAGGAAGTGGGCGGCGATCTTTATGATTTCTTCCTCATCGACGACGATCACCTGGCCCTGACCATCGGCGACGTATCCGGCAAGGGCGTGCCGGCGGCGCTGTTCATGATGCTGTCCTCCGCCCTGATCCGGAACGCAGCCATGAACGAAATAAGCCCCGCCAGGATCCTGACCCTGGTAAACCGCCAGATCTGCGCCCGGAACACGGAGGAAATGTTCATCACCGTATGGATGGGCGTGCTGGAAATATCCACCGGATTGCTTACCGCCGCCAACGCCGGCCACGAATACCCCGCCCTGAAGCAGCCGGGCGGCAGCTTCGAGCTGATGAAGGACCGGCACGGCGTGGTGGTGGGCGCCATGGACGGGGTGCGCTACCGGGATTACACCATCCAGATGTTCCCGGGAACGAAGCTGTTCGTCTACACCGACGGCGTGGCGGAAGCCACCGACTTAAACGAGCAGCTTTTCGGCACCGACAGGATGATCACCGCCCTGCGCAAGGCCGAAAACGGCACGCCGGAGGAGCTGCTCCGGGCGGTCCGCAGCGACGTGGACGCCTTCGTCGGCAAGGCGCCCCAGTTCGACGACCTGACCATGCTGTGCCTGCAGTACAACGGCCCCGGAACGGCCGAAAGATAATTACCGGCTTTACAAACAAAAAGAACGCCTGGAAATAGTTTTTTCCAGGCGCTCTTCGCTTTTTCAGATGGCTTTGCGGATGGTCAGGATGTTCTGCCCGTCCCGATATTCGTATTCTACCTTATCCATGCTCTTTTTCACCATGTAGATGCCCAGGCCGCCGATCTGCCTCTGCTCGGCGGGCAGGGTGATGTCCGGATCGGCCTTGGCCAAAGGACCGTAGGGGATGCCCCGGTCAATAAAGGTGACGGCCACCTGCGCGGGATCCTGCGCCGTGTCCACCCGGATCGTCGCCATCCCCACATTCGGGGTATAAGCATAGCTGGCGATATTCACGAACAGCTCTTCCACCGCCACGTCGATCTGCATCTGGACTTTCGGAGGGCATTTCATTTTTTCCAAAAACCGGTCCACAAATCCGAGCACCTCTTCCAGGTTTTCCACCTTGGCTTCCAGAGTCAGTTCATTCATGGTGTTTTTCCCTCCTCCTCCCGCGTAGTAGAGGCTCAGCATCGTGATATCGTCAAATTGCGGCGCGCCGCCCACGAACGCACGGATATCCTGCCGCACCGCGTCCAGCTGGCTCCTGGGCGCTGCGTCGGGATCGCGGTTCAGTGCGGCCAGCATACGGTCCGTGCCGAACAGCTCGTTCTGCGCGTTGGTGGCTTCCGGCACGCCGTCGGTGTAGACAAACAGGCTGTCCCCGGGGTGCAGCTCGAAGGCATGCTCCCGGAAACGGAGGCCTTCCATCGTGGCCACGGCGGGAGAATGGCGGTATTCCACCAGCTCGTACTGCCCGTTGGCGCGGCGGAGCACCGGATGCTCATGGCCGGCGTTGGCCGCCACGCCGCGGCCGGTGGAAATCTCGATCACCGCCAGCCACACCGTCACGAACAGCTCCGCCTCGTTTCCTTCGCACAGCTGATCGTTGACGCTGCAGAGCACCTCCGCCGGGCTTCCGCCCATCTGGACGCGGTTCTTGATCAGCGTCTTGGCGATCACCATAAACAGCGCCGCCGGCACCCCCTTGCCGCTCACATCGGCCATTACCAGCGCCAGGTGATCGTCGTCCACCAGGAAGAAATCATAGAAATCGCCGCCCACTTCCTTGGCCGGGTGCATCATGGCGTACAGATCAAATTCCGTACGGTCCGGGAAGGCCGGAAAGATCCGGGGCAGCATGTCCGCCTGGATCTGCGTGGCCACGTTGAGTTCCGCCCCGATGCGCTCCTTCTCGGCGGTCACCCGGGTCAGATCGTCGATATACTCCGCCAGCTGCGTTTCCAGGTCATCCATCACGGTGCTCAGGTTTTCCAATTCGTCGCCGGTGCGGATGTTCAGCCCGGAAAAGTGGTTCAGCGCCACGGGGCGGCTGTCCGTATGGTGCGCCCGGTCGTAGCTGTATTGGGTGGCGGCTTTCGCCAGTTTGTTGATGGGCACCACAACCTGCCGCCGCATGTTCCACGCCATCAGCGCGCTGAGCACGGCGGTCACCACCAGCAGCGTCACGCAATAATTGATCAGGAACGACTGCCGGTCGCTCATCACCTTGTCCATGGAAATATCAATGATGGCCGCGGAGAAGGTGCCGTCGTCCGAAACATAGATCGGGGAGCCGCCGGAGCTGAGCCAGCCGAAATCGGGCTCATTGGTGATCACGGCTTCGTTCCCCCGCAGCAGCGAATCCGCCTGATCGTCCTCAATGGGCTCCCAGATGCCCGGCGCGCTGTAGAATTCATCGTCCACGTCGGTGCCGTCGGCCACGTAAAGGCAGACATGCCGGGCCTTGTCGATCACCATGATGTAGGTGAACATGACGTCGTTCTTTTCTTTCACGGTGATCAGCGTGCTGCGAAGCCGCTGATAATCCTCATTGTCTTCAATGTCGGCAAACCGGCTGCGATAGGCCTCGCTCTCCTGGTCCTCCCGTTCCTCCTCCGTCGCCTCCAGATACCTTTCGTGGATCATCACGCTGTATTTTTCCACCACGTCCCGGTCCACCAGCGCCGCAGCCGTATTGGCCAGGTGGCTGGTATTGTTCAGATAATGGCTGTCCATCGTGTTGGAATAAACGGTATACCCGATCACAATGGCCGTGATCCCCAGCACAAAAGCGATCAGCAGGATCGAAAGCAGCGTTTTCCTGCTGATGGACCGCCGCATTTTCCGCTCTTTGGGCCGCAGTGCGGTTTCCGACATGGTGAATCCTCCCTTTTACAGGCGTATGATGACCGTGTTGAAGCCTTGGTAGTGCCGGTAGGAAAACTCTTTCACTTTCTTTTTGATGGCGCTGATGCCCAGGGCGGAAAAATCCACGTCCTCATCCGTGGCCGCGCCGTTCATTTCCATGGCCAGGGGATTAAACGAATCGGCGTTGTCCCGGATATGCAGTTCCATGCTGCCATCCTCCAGGGCGATCATGGTCAGCTGGATGAAGCCGTCTTCCTTGCCGCGGAAGCCGTTGTCCAGCGTGGCCACGCAGATTTCCTCCACGGCCATGGCGGCAATGTACTGCTGCTTGACCGGGGCGTCCCAGCGCTGGCAGAATTCCCCGATCTCCTCCGTGGTTTCGGTGATTTCCTCGCTCCTGGAAAAAATGGTCTTGCGGAAAACGCGTTCCCGCTGGAAGGGAGGCCGGCTGGAAAAGCACTTGCACAGCCCGAATATCGCCAGCGTCATCGCTTCCGACAGCACGAACAGCTTCCAGAACCGTTCCGGCGCAGAGAGCATGAAAATCAGCGCCAGCATCACGGGCAGCACGCCCCGCAGCGTGCTCAACAGCAGCGTATCCTTCTCCGACTGCCGGGCTTCGTAATAATTCGCCAGCATAATGCCCACGCTGGACAGGGGGATGCTGACGGCGAAATACCTGAGCGCCTCCCGCCCGGCGGTAAGGATCTTCTCCTCCGTCAGGCCGAAAAAACGGCAGATCAGATCGGGAAACAGAAAGACCGCCGCGGCCAGGATCAGGCTGGACGCCAGCGCATAGCGCAGCGCGGTAGACAGCGCCAGGCGCATCCCGTCCTCGTTGTACTCTCCGTAGTACGTGCTGATGACCGGCAGCGAAGACTTCGCCGTGGCGTCGCACAGGTTCATTCTGAAGTAAGAAACGCTCAGCACCACGTCCAGCACGGCGATTCCGATGCCGCCGATGCTGTCCAGCAGCAGGCGGTTGGCGATGAGCAGGAAAATCATGCTGTAAAGAAACTCCACCGACGAGGAAAGGCCCCTGGCAAAGGAGGAGAACACGCTCCTGAAAGCCGGTTTCATGGGGCTGAACTTCAGCGTCCCTTTGCGGCGGCAGATCACCGCGACAGAAATGGCCGTTCCCACCGTCTGCCCCGCCACCGTGGCGATGGCGGCGCCCGCGACATCCAGCCGCAGCACCAGCACCAGCAGCACGTTCAGCGAAATATCCACCACATTGCCCGCGGTGAACGCCACACTGGCCTGCTTTTCCAGGTCGTCGTTCTTCATGTAGTAGTTCAGCAGGTAGTTCAGGAACAGCATGGGCGTGCCCAGCAGCGTGATGCCCAGGTAAACGCGGCAGGCGTCATAGAGCTCTCCGTCCTCCGGCACGGTCCCCAGCAGCCCCAGCAGCGGCCGGATCAGCAGATTGCCCAGGACCGCGAATACGGCTCCCGCGATCAGGCTGACGCAAAAAGTGCCCTGGAAATCCGCCAGCGCCTCCTCCCGCTTTCCCTGCGCCATCTGCTGGGAAAAGCGCACGCTCCCGCCGATCCCAAAGCCGTTCATGATCGCATTGAAGACCTGAACCACCGGCATGGACAGCGCGATGGCCGCCAATCCGATATACCCGACCCGGTTGCCCAGCACCAACCCATCGGCAACGTCCCCGAGAGAAAGCACGATGGCAGAAACCAGCGCCGGGAAAAACTGGCGCCGGAACATCCTTCCGGAAAAGAATCGGTCGATGGTTTGCTGCCTCATTTCTTCCGAGCCTCGTTCATTCGTATCTGGCCGATGGGACGCATCAGCTGCTTGACCAGCCGGATGCCGGGGATCCCCAGGTCATCCTCGCCGTTCAGAATGGCATAGTGCTCGGGCAGTATGCGGGCCAACGCCTGGCGGGTATAGTCCTGCAAGCCGGAAATGCGCTCTGTGCTCTTGGAAAAAGCGATATCGAAGGAAGTCTCCGTCAGGGGAAATCCGGCGGAAATGGAAGCCGGCTCCCCATCCAGGTACACGATCACGCCCGTCAGATCCAGCGTCCGGCGGTGCTCCATCATCAGCTGGGAGGTGCCCCAGTCCATAAGCCCGTCCTCGCCGGGAAAACGGGCATGCCAGCGCCGCAGCACCTTTTCCATGTCGCTGTTGTTTTCCGCCGTCCAGGGCTCCACGCGCAGCTCGTGCTCGGCGCACAGGCGCTTCACGCCCTTGCGGATGCGGCGGTAGCCCTCCCCCGCCATGGTCAGGTAGGCCTGCCGGTCGTACAGGTATTCCGAATCCCCGTCCGCGGGAGCAAACTCAAACACGCCCGGAAACCGCTCTTCCAGAAACGCGATGTCCCCGTCCCGGGCATAGATCAGATCCAGCGGCTCTTCTTCCCTGAGCAGCTCCTCGATCCATCCGGCCCCCCGTTCCCTGTTTCCACAGGGAAAGTACCAGCAGTTGCCGGGCCTGGAGGTGCAGCGGACGATGTATGCGTCCTCTTCCAAATGGATCGTCAATCCCATGTCACGCTGCCACAGAAACAGCGAGGCAAAGGAATGGGACTCGGATGGATGGCCGTACGCCGCGCGGATCGCATCGATCTGCGGCTTCTGTGCCAGCGTGATTTTTTCTGTCGTTATCATAAGGAAGGTTTTCTCCCTCGCAGAAAGCCGCCGGATGCCGCGGCTTATTCCCGGATGGTCAGGATATCCACAAAGCCCGTCACTTCAAAGATCTCCATGATTTCGGGCTTCACGTTGTAGATCTCCATCTCTCCCTGCTTTTTCATGGTCTTCTGGGCCGAAAGCAGCACGCGCAGACCGGCGGAAGAAATGTAATCCAGCTTTTCCAGGTCGAAGAGCAATTCTGTGATCCCGTCCAGGGCAGTGCGCAGCTCATTCTCCAGCTGCGGGGAGGTGGAGGTGTCCAGGCGGCCCTCCAGAGCGATCGTGAGATTGGTGCCATTCTGATTCTTCAGGATATTCATGGTATGCTCCTTTTCTGTGTCGTTTTTTGCTTATCCGGCGCCGGGTCTGCCGCCGGGAAACCCGGCAGGGCCCGTTTACGCGCAGGCACGAGGATCGTTGGCTGTCCAGGGCGGAGGGCTTTACGCCTGTCTTTCCACGTCGCACACGGCGACAAAGCCCGTGAGGCTGAGGACCTCATAGATGTCGTCGGTGACGTTGATGATGCGCATCTCCCCCTGGCTGTACATGGTTTTCACCGCCTGCATCACCACCTTCAGCCCGGAGCTGGAAATGTATTCGAGCCGGGAGCAATCCAGCGTCAAATCCCGGGTCCCGGCCAGCGCCTGATCCATTTCCTCGGCGAACTGCGGCGCCGCGAGGGTATCGATGCGGCCAACGGGGGTAACGGTGGTTTTGTCGCCGTCCCTTACAATCATGCTCATTCCTCCTCACCCCCGGAGCGCACGCCGGACCGGCGCGGTGCCGCCTGCATCCGGGCTCATCATGCCCCCGGGATATTTGGCCTTGAAGTCAGAAACTTCCATTTACTATTATACACAAAAATATACCTGCGTAAAGCTTTTTTTGCGTTTGCAAGCCGGAATACAAAGGGAAAACACGAGGAACGCCCCTCCCGCAGTCAGGGGGGAGGGGCGTATCCGGGCGCCGGGATCATTCCACCGGGCCGTATTCGCACAGGGCGCCGAAATCAAAAGGCGTGATGTGCAGGATCTCCACGGTCCCATCCAGCTTCTCATACAGGTAGATCAGCGCATAGAACGGCTGGGCATCGGGCACCACCACCGTGGCCTGGGCCAGGAAGCAGTGGTTTGTTCCGGCCACCACCTGGGAGCCCAGGTAGGCCACGGGCACGTAATTGACCCCCAGCAGACCTTCCATGCCCTTATCGAACAGGGACTGCATTTCCTCCGTGATCTCCGGGGATTCGGAGGGGGCCCAGCCGCCGGACAGGGCCGGCGCTTCTTCCGCACAGGCGGCGCAGACCAGCAGCATCGCAACAAATATCAGAGCAATCAGTTTCTTCATAAATAATTCCATCCTTTCACGCGTCGTTTTTCCCCGGCGCATTCATTGATACGAACGGAATCCGGATCTGTCAGGAATTTTCTTCGCCGGGCTCGCTTTTTTTGGTTTCTTCGGTCCCCAGCCGCTGACGTTCCACCAGTTCGGCGAAGATGCCATTGCGGGCGATCAGGTCCTCATAGGTGCCGTCTTCGGCAATCTTGCCGCCGTCGATCACCAGGATGCGGTCGCAGTGCCGGATGGTGGACAGGCGGTGAGCGATGACGATGCGGGTGCACTTCATCTTGTCCAGGGCGTCGGAAACCTTTTTCTGGGTGATGTTGTCCAGGGCGGAAGTGGCCTCGTCGAAAATCAGGATCCGGGGCTTGGGCGCGATGGCCCGGGCGATCATCAGGCGCTGGCGCTGGCCGCCGGAAATGGTGCCGCCGCCTTCCTGCAGAAGCGTGTTCATGCCCATGGGCATATCCCGGATGTCCTCGGCGATCCCCGCGATCTCCGCCGCGTCCCAGGCGTCCTGCAATTTCAGCGTGGGCGCGGAAATCACGATGTTTTCAAAAATGCTGCCGGAAAACAGGTGCCCGTCCTGCATCACCACGCCGATCTGCCGCCGCAGGGAACGCAGGTCCAATTGCTGCAGATCCTTCTTATCATAATTGATCACGCCGCGGGAGGGCTTTTCAAACCCCAGCAGCAGCCGGACCAGGGTGGACTTTCCGCAGCCGCTCTTCCCCACGATGGCCACGTACTGCCGCGGTGGGATGCTCAGGTTGAAATCGTCGAACAGCGGCTTGCTGTCCGGATCGTATCCGAAGGTCACGTGGGCCATCTCGATGCTGCCGGACAGCCGGGTGACGGTTTCCTTGGCGGCGGAGAATTCCGGCGCCGCGGCCAGGAGGGGCTTGATCAGGTTGATGATGGGCTTGATGGAAGCGGCGGACAGCGCCACGGCCGCCAGGGAGGAAAACGCGGAGGAAATATAGCCGTAAGCCGTGTTGAACGCGTAGTAGTCCGCCACGCTCACCTTGCTCCTGACCGCGATGAAATACATCACGGCGGTGCCGATCAAGGTGATGGCGGTGGTGAACACCTCGGACAGCTTGATGATGCCGGGGGGATTGAAGGTGAGCTCCGCGCTCTTGGAATAGGCCTGGGACCATTTGGCGAACGCCCGGTTTTCCGATCCGCTCAGGCGGATCTTCTGGATGCCGGTGATCAGGGAATACACCAGGCCGCGCTCCTTGGCGGTATGCACCATTTTTTCCGCGTCGATGCGCATCTGCACCATGGCGGACAGCAGGCTGATGCCCAGCGTCACCAGCGTCACGATCAGGCTGGGCCAGACCAGGCTGGGCGCGAAGGCGAAGATCTGCGTCAGATACACCAGGGAAAAGACGCCCGTGATCCCCGTGGAGAACAGCGAATCCACGATGGTGGCGCACAGGGAATCCATGTAACTGATATACTGGTTCAGTTCGCCCGCGGAATAGGATTTGAAGAAGGACGCCGGCATGGACAGGATGCGCATCATGGTGGCCGCGCTGACGTTGATATTCAGCTTTTCCCGGATCCTGGAGAGCACCATCGTTCTGATGATCGTCAGGATGGCGCTGCCTATGGTGGCGAACAGCAGGAAAGACATAACGGCGTACAGCAGCTGCATGCTGCCGCTGAGCACCACGGTGCCCATCAGCACCTGGTTCAGCTTGGGCATCAGCATGCCCACCAGCGTGATGGCCAGGGCCGCCACGCCGAAGCTGACCAGGTCGCGCACGGTGAGGCAGCCCATCATATAGCGCAGCAGATCCTTGAGCGTCAGCTCCCGGGTGGGCAGCGGGCGGTAGAAGCACAGCGCCTCGCTGCTGATCCGCTTTTCTTCCTTGGCGTTGATCCGCACCCGGCCCCCGGTCCGGGGATCCACATACTCATAGCCGCCCATATTGGAGGGCAGCACGGTGATGACCGTGCCCTCGTCCTTCAGGGAAGTGATCATGGGCCCCATGGCGTCGCTGTGCCAGCCCTTGGTGAGGATGACCTCCCGGTACAGGATGCCGGTGGGCGAAAGAAGATAATCCAGCCGGTCCTGCAGCCCGCGGACGTTGGCGGGCACTTCCCTTTCCTTGAGGCCGAAGTATTTCAGCAGCCCGGAAACGGCGTCGCTCACGTCCTCCTGGTCCTGCAGGGTGCTGTGGATCTTCCGGCCGGTAATGGAACGGGCAATGCCTTCAAACGAGTCGCTCAGCAACTCGCGCTCGTGCTTTTTCCGAAATTCTATCTGCTCGTCAAACCAACCCATACTATTTCCCTCTTCTCCTTGGCCTTTTCGATCGTTATTCGCTGGTCACCAGCGCCGCGTACGCGCCGCCCTTGGCGTACAGCTCCTCGTGGGTGCCGCGTTCGATGATTTTGCCCTTGTCCATCACGATGATCTCGTCGCAGTTGCGGATGGTGGACAGGCGATGGGCGATGATGATGCAGGTGATGCCCCGGTCGTTGATGGAACGGATCACCTCATGCTCCGTTCGGGCGTCCAGGGCCGAGGTGGCCTCGTCCATGATGCAGATGGTGGGATCCTGGGAAAGCGCCCGGGCGATCTCCAGCCGCTGGCGCTGCCCGCCGGACAGGTCGCGCCCGCCGTCCAGCAGCTTATGGGAAAAGCCGCCCTCGCGGGTGACGATATCGTCGTAGATGCCGGCGTCCCGGGCCGCCAGGGTGACTTCAAAATCCTCGATGGAATCATCCCACATCTTGATGTTCTGGGAAATGGTGTCCTCAAAGAGGGTGATGTCCTGATCGATGACGCTGACGGAGCCCGTGAACACATTGCGGTCGATTTTTTCCAGGGGGATGCCGTCAAAAGTGATCGTGCCGCTCCAGGGATGATTGAGCCCGGAGATCAGCTTGGCCAGGGTGGATTTTCCGCAGCCCGTCCGCCCCACGAAGGCGATCTTCTGCCCGGGCTTCACCGTCATGGAAAAATCGGTGATCAGGGGCTTGCCCAGCCGGGAATAGCCGAAGGTGACGTTTTTAAGCTCGATGGCGCCGGAGAGCTTCTGATATTCCTCTTTTTTCTCCCGGGGAGAGAAGGAATCATCCTCTTTGTAGCTCATCACGTCGTCCACGCGCTCCATCTGGGTGATCATTTCCTGCATGGACTGGCCGGCGCTGATCATGGAAGAGGCGGGCGCCATGAAGGAGGACAGGAAGCTCTGGAAGGCCATCACCATGCCGATGGTGAACTGGCCCCGCACCACCAGCATCACCCCGAGCCCCAGCACCGCCAGATTCGCAATAAAGGAGATGAGGGCAGGCAATGAACCCAGAAAATAGTTCAGCCGGTTGAACCTGACGCCCTGGGTGTTCACGCTGGCCTGATAGCCGGCCCAGCGGCCGAAAAAGCCGTTCTCCGCGCCGCTGGACTTGATGGTTTCGATCATACTGATGCCGGACATGGTGGCGGAGGAGAGCTTGGCGGAATCGCGCTGCTGGACGCGGGTGATGTTCACCCGCTTGGCCGTGACAACAGAGGATACGGCCAGGTTCAGCAATATGGCCCCGATGCCGATGAGCGACAGCAGCAGGCTGTAATGGATCATGACGATCAGATAGAACACCATCATCATCGCCTGGATCGCCAGGGGCGCGAAGATCTGCACCAGGGAATTGGAGATGGACGCGTTGGTGGCCTGGCGGTCTGCGATGTCCGCCGACATCCGCTGGCTGAAAAACTGCATGGGCAGCCGCAGCACTTTCCACAGATAGGAAGCGCTGCCATAGGCGGACATCTTGCCCTCGATGCGCAGGGAATAAACGGCGGAGATCCAGGTGACCACCACGCTGACGATGATCAGAAGCGAGAACAGGAGCATGAACGGCGTGAGCCATTCAGGGTTTTCGCCGGTAAGCAGCCGGTCCAGGAACGTACGGGAAAACGCCGGCTGGATCAGGCCGATCAGGGAAGAAACGGTGGTGGTGAGCACCACGAACGCCGCGGCGGCGCCGGCGCCCCTCAGGCGTTCCTTCGCATAGGAGAATACGGATTTGGGCTTGCCGGAGGGGACGAAATCCTCTCCCGGTTCAAAGGTGAGGCAGACACCGGTGAATTCCCGGTCAAATTCCTCCCATTCCACGGTCACGCGGCCCCGGGCGGGGTCGTTGAGCACGGCGCGCTTGCCCTTGAAGCCGCAGAGCACCACAAAGTGGTTGAACCCCCAATGGATGATGCAGGGAAAGGGACCCTCCTCCATCAGCGTATCCGGCTCGATCCGCCAGGCGTTGGCCTTCATGCCGTAGCTCCGGGCGGCCAGCATGATGTTTTTTGCGTTGGCCCCGTTCATGGACACGCCGCAGTCCACCCGGGCCTGCTCCAGGGGGATCCATTTGCGGTAATAATGCATGATCATGGTCAGCGACGCGGCGCCGCACTCCAGCGCTTCCATCTGCATGACCACGGGGACGCGCACCGCGCCCTTCGTCACCGGTTTAGGCACTTTCTTCTTATTAAACACGCCGCCACCTCCTCACTGCAGCAGCAGCGAGATGGGCTGCAGGTCCTCCGTGACCACTTCGCCGGTGTAGACGCCCGCTTGCAGATCCGTGATCACCGGCACTTCCACCACCGGGTCGCCCATGCTGAGGTTTCCGCTGAGCAGCACCCGGGGGGATATCTCCTCCGACACGATGGTCACGTTGAGCTCCCCGTCGGTTTTCAGCGGATAATCGGCGCCTTCCACCCGGATGACGCCCCGGGAAAGCACCTTGTCCACCACGTCGTAGCCCACATAGACGATTTTCTTTTCCGGGCTGACGGAAACGGCGAATTCCTCCGTGGTGCGGATATGCCCGAAAATCCCCCACAGGATGCCGCCCACCAGCAGCGCGATCACCGCCGCCAATACCAGCCAGATCCCCGGAGACGTGACCCGCAGGTAGTCGTTCAGCGACTCCGGCGATTCCACGGCCTCCAGGCTTTTCTCACGGAACAGTTTGGTCTTCGGTTGTTGTTCAGACATGGCGAAGTGCTCCTCTCGTTGGTTTCCGGGTCAGGACCGCCGTCGGATCAGGGGGCCGGCCTCTTTTTCCGCCCGGCCCTGCCTGCGCGCCCGGCGGCATTGCTCCCGCGCCGCGTGCAATGCGATCCGTTTTTTGAAAACGGCGCGGCCCCCGATCCCCGTCCGCCGGGGATCGTCCAGGGGGGCGGCGGACAAATTTGTTAACAGATTCACGTCAGTGCATATTTTATCATATTTTTTCTGCGGACGCTACCCTTCGCAGAAATTTTTTTCCATTATTATTGACGGGTATGAAAAACAGGTATGAAAAAAACCCCGGAAATACACAAAATTGTTTTGACAAGATTCCCGTTTGCCCGTATAATGATATGTGGGTTTTTTTGCGACCCAAAAAATGGTTCCGCATATGCCGGCGCAGAAACACGCCGATCGAATAACGGGGAGTTGAACGATGTCCATGAACAAGCAGCCCACCGCCAACGACAGACAGGCAGTCAGCATAGATCTGATCAAATTGGCCAAGTTTCTTCTGAAATACTGCTGGCTGATCCTGCTTTGCGCTGCCGTCGGATTCTGCTTCATGCAATGGCGCAGCTCAAGGGTCAAGGTGGCTGATACCTATACGGCTGCGGGCACGATGTACGTATACAATTCAAATCCGAATATGATCAATTACGGCTACGCCAGCGCTTCGGATATCAAAAGCGCCGTTACGCTGCTGGACACCTACATGGAAGTGGTGAAAAGCAACAAAGTGCTGGACGTGGTCGCGGAGCGGCTGGCGCCGGATTACCCGACGATCACGCCGAGCCAGATCAGGGCGACCCTGTCCATGACTTCCGTGAACGAAACCGGCGTGGTGAGCGTCCGCTGCACCACCACCGATCCGCAGCAGTCCGCGGACATCTGCAACGCCGTCATGGACGTGGCGCCGGCGGAGATCATCCGCGTGGTGGGCGCCGGCAGCATCGAGATCATCGACTACGCCACGGTCCCCACGGCGCCCAACGGCTATTCCCCCGCCAAGAAAAATATGATCGGGGCTTTGGCCGGCGCGGCGGCGGCGGCAGCGGTGCTGTTCCTGATTTTCCTGCTGGATTCCAAGGTCCGGGACGCCTCGGAGATGGAGGAGCGCTATACCCTTCCCGTCCTTTCCTCGATCCATCGGGAAAAGAAGGAGAGCCGGGATCCCAGCGAATTCCGCCTGACAGGCAACAGCCCCATGGATCAGCTGGAGGGGTACGCCAAGCTGCGGATGAACCTGATGTACACCCTGGTGGGAAAAGAAGAACGCTCCGTGATGATCACCAGCGCCATTTCCGGCGAAGGGAAATCCACCATCGCCGCCAATCTGGCCATCTCCATCGCCATGAGCGGCAAGCGGGTGCTCCTGGTGGACGCCGATATGCGCCGCGCCTGCCAGCGCCGGATCTTCCATTACAGCGGGAAAAACCCGGGCCTTTCCGACGTGCTGGTGGGAAACTGCCCCTGGCAGAACGCCCTGATCAGCACCGATTTGCAGGAGCTGGAGATCCTGCCGGCGGGCACGGTGCCGCCCAACCCCACGGAAATGCTGGACTCTCCCGCCATGCACGCCCTTCTCCCGCAGCTGGAGCAGTCCTACGACATGGTGATCCTGGACGCGCCCCCCGTGAACGTCGTCAGCGACGCTTTCGCCCTGGCTTCCATTATTTCCGGCAGCCTGTTCGTGGTCCGGCAGAAATATACGGACCACCGGGACGTCCGCAAGGCGCTGCGCCAGGCGGAGCTGGGCGGGCTGGAGCTGCTGGGCTTCGTTTTCTACGGAGAAAAGCTGGATCTTGGCGGCAGCAGAAAATATTACGATCAGTATTATCACAAGTATGACACCCGGAGAAAAAAAGACGCGCATCGGCCTGAACGGGATTCGGAAAAGGAGTGAGAAGAAGTTGAAGCACACGCAAAAATGGCTCGGCCTGCTGCTGGTTCTCTTATTGGCGGCAGCCACCGTCCCCGCCGCCAACGCCCAGGGCGATCCGGCGCTGTCCATTCCGGTTTTTACGGAAACGGACTGCGTCTGGGATGAAAACGGCAATCTGATCAGCGAAACGGCCCACGGTCCGGACGGCGCGCCGGCGCTGAACAGCCGCGGGTTCGCCCGGGCCGAATACGCCTGGGATGAGCACAATAATCTGCTGACGGAAGCATACTTCGGCCTGAACGGCGAACCGGTCGCCGCGGACGGCGGTTACGCCCGGGCTGAATACACCTACGGACGGCAGGCGAACGGTCGGAGCCACGTGCTCACCGAGGACCGCTACGCCCCGGACGGCAGCCGCGCCCAGATCCCCGGCAGCTACAGCTTCCGCCGGGACGCCTGGGACGGCGAGCAGATCCTTTCCAGCGAATACTTTGACGCGGACGGCGCCCTGGTGCGGCCTGTGGGCGGATACGCCCAGATCCTGTATGACGTGGCGCTGGAGGAGGATACGAAAACCGTCACCAAGCGCTACCTGGACGCCGACGGCTCTCCCCTGCTGGGCACGGAGGGCGGCGCCACGGTGGTTTTCGTGTACACCGCCAACACCGCCAAGCCCCTGAATGAGGAAGTCGAGGAAAGCTTCCGGGGCATGCAGACGGATCCCGGCACCCGCAGGGACGGCACGGTCAAAAAATGGAAGCTCCAGTCCACGGAAATCTTCTCCCTGGACGGCGGCAAAGCCCTGGGGGCGAAGCACTGGCACCGCATGGTCAATACCTATGACGAGCGGGACAACCTGATCCGGGTGGATTATTCCGGCACGGAGGGCGAACCCATCATCGCCGGCACGGGCTACGCCTCCCTCACCAACGCGTACGATGAACTGAACCGCGTGGTGGAAACCGAATACCTGGGCAAGGAAGGCCAGCTGATCAAAATGATCAACGGCTACGCCAAGCTGACCTACGAGTATTACGGCGAATCGGACAAAATCCATTATATCCGTTATTTCGGCGCGGACGGAAGCCGCACGATGACCACCACCGGCATTTCCATGGAAGAAAGGGAATATGACGGCGAGGATTTCGATTACCGGGAAACCTTCTATGACGTGCTGGACGAATACACCATGTCCAACGGCGGTTTCGCCCGCCATGACGTGCTGTATCACCGCGATCGGGGATACGACGACGACGGCAACGAGCTGTGGGTCATCAATCCCACCGCCGTGGAGCGGGAGCGCTTCTTCGGCACGGACCTGGAGCTGATCCAGCTCAAGGCCGGGTACGCCGGCATCGTGAACGAATACAACGAATCCAATCAGGTGGTGCGCACGGCGTACATGGGCAGCCAATGGCAGCCGGTCCGGAACGACGAAAGGCAGCTGTCCTCCATCACCTATCGCTATCAGGGGACCGATCCCAAAGAGCCCGCCGTTTACGAGGCCTATTTTGACCTGGACGGCATGCCCTGCGAATCCCTGAACGGCGCCTATGCCCGGAGCATGGTATACGGCGGCCCCATGCAGAACCTGCTGCTGGAGGAAGCCTTCTTCACCGCCGACGGGGAAAAGGACACCAACGTGGTCAACGGCGCCCATCGGGTGGTATACACCTTCAACGGCGATCTGCTGCAGACCTCCGCGCGGTACTTTGACAAGGACGGCAATCCTTCCGCCGACCGCCAGGGCATGACGGCCATGCTGCGGGAGTACAACCGGGACGGCAGCCTCCTGTGGCAGGCCACCTTCGGCACCGACGGCAAGCTGATTTCCACCGGCGGTCAGGGCGCCGTCCAGGTGCATACCTACGATTATTCCAGCCATCACACCGGTGAAAAATACTACGGCGCCGACGGCACGCCCCTGACCCAGGCGGCGGGCTACGCCTCCGTCACCTACGAATACGACACCCACGGCAACATCACCGTCATCAATTATTTCAACGCGGAAGGCGGCCCCGCCCTGGTATCGGGCCGCGCCCGGGTCGAGCGGGAATACGACGATCAGCACCACATGCTGTACGAAGCGAACTTCGGCAGCGACCTGCAGCCGGTGCTGGTCCGGGAAGGGTATTCCGCGCGGCGTATCGCCTATGATCCGGTGCTGGGCATCACCACCAAAGTGGAATATCTGGGCGCCGACGGCGCTCCGGTGCTGCTTTCCACGGGCTACGCCTCCTACGAGCTTCAGTACGATTCCCACGGGAACCTGCTGCGCCGCGCCTATTACGACGAAGCGGGCCAGCCCGTGGCGCCGCCTTCCGCGGGGTACGCCTGGTTTGAAAGGAAATGCGATATCCACGACCGGGTGCTGGAGGAAGCGCGCTACGGCGCGGACGGCAGCCTGATCGTGAACCCCGACAAATACGCCGTCATGACCACGGTGTATGACGATGAAAACAATACGGAAACCCTGACTTACCTGGACGCGGACCGGAAGCCGGTGGATACCGCGTTCGGCTACGCCAGCCTGGCGACCGTTTACGATCACCGGGGCAACGTGCAGAGCAAAAGCTATTTCGGCGCCGACGGGCAGCCCGTGGCCATTCCGGACGGCTATCACCAGGCCGTATTCACCTGGGATGAGGAAGGGCGCATGCTGGCCGAATCCTACAAGGACGTGAACGGCACGCCGGCGGAATGCCCCAACGGCTACGCTTCCTTCCAGAGAGAATACGATCTGCGGGGCAATCTGGTCCGCGAGGTGTATTACGGCGCGGACGGGCAGATCACCCAGGTCAGCGCCGGCGCCGCGGAGATCCGGCGGGAATACGACAGTGAAGACCGACTGCTCAGCGAACGGTATTTCGACGAAACCGGGACTCCCTATAGGCTCCGGGGCGATTACGCCGCCGTGGAATACGCCTACGACGGCCACGGCGATATCCTGAAGGAAGCGTACTTCGGCGTGAACGGAGAGCCGGTGGTTTCCTCCAAGGGATACGCCCTGAAGGAATGCGCCTATGACGACGCCGGGCACCTGCTTTCCGAGGAATACTCCGACGGCATGGGCGGCCTGATCGTGCAATCGAAGGGCTACGCCCGCAAGCTGCAGACCTGGAGCCCCACGGGCTTCCTGACCAGCGAAGCCTACTTCGGCGAGGATGGCAACCCCATCCTGCAGGAAGGCCGTTACAGCTACAAGACCTACCTGCGGGACGCCAACGGCCTGTGCACCGAGGAGCAGTGGTACTACTCCCAGGGCAATCCCACCCAGATGCCGGGGGGCTATGACCGCATCACCCACGAATACGACGCGGCGGGCCGCTGCATCCGTTCGGTGTGGTATTTCAGCGGCGAGATCGTCATGACCGAGGACGGGTACGCCGCCGCGGATTACGAATACGACGCCCGCGGCCGCCTGACCAAGGAAAGCTATCTGGATAGCAAGATGGATCGCGTGATGGTCCGCAAGGGCTATTCCGCCATCGCCCGGGTTTACGACAACGCCGGGAATACCCTGCAGGTCCGCTATCTGGACGATCAGGACAATCTGGTGCGTCTGCCCGAGGGCTTCAGCGTGTGGCAGCGGGAATACGACCAGTACAATCACGTGATCCTGGAGCAGTACCTGGACGAAAACGAGCGCATCGCCTCCCTGACGAACCGGACCGTCGCCTCCCGCCGGTACTACGACGCCCGGGGCAACCTGGTCCGGGTGGAGAACCTGAACGCCGGCATGCAGGCGGTGGAAACCCAGTTCGGCTACGCCAGCATCGCCTACGGCTACGATGCCCAGGACCGCAGGATCAGCGAGGATTATCTGGATGCCAGCGGCCTCAATACCATGATCTCCGCCGGCTATTCCGGCATCCGCTACGAATACAGCGATCAGGGCAAGGTCTGGCGCACCACCTACGTGGACACGTACGACCAGCCCACCCTGTTCAAGGACGGCTACGCCGCCGTGCAGTACCTGTACGACGACAACCAGTATCTGAAGAGCATCGTCTATCTGGACGACAAATACGACCGCACCTACATCAGCGCCGGGTATTCCGCCATCCTGCGCACCGTGGATAAGAACGGCGACGTGCTGACGGAAACCTACCTGGACAGCGAGGATTCCCCCGTGCCCTGCTCCGCCGGCTACGCCGCCATGCGCAACACCTGGGACGACCGCCAGCGCCTGGTAAAGCGGCAGTATCTGAATGCGGAAGGCCAGCCCATGACCCTGAGCGGCGGCTACAGCGCCATCGGCTACGTTTATGACAACAGCGACAACGTCACCCGCCAGACCTACTACAACACCAAGGGCGCCCAGGTCTGGGGGCCGTACGGCTACAGCGAGATCCTTTACAAATACGACGCCCGGAACAACTGCATCGAGGAAAAGCTCCTGAACGTTCAGGGCCAGCCCGCCGTTCACACCCAGGGCCGCTATTCCTCCCTCACCCGGGAGGTAGACCCGGACGGCCGCGTCCTCTCCGTTAAGTATTTCGACATTTCGGGCAATCCGGTGGCTTACGCCAACAGCTACGCGGAGATCCGCTACACCTACGACCTGGCGGGCCGCGAAACCTCCCGGAGCTTCTACGACCGGGCCGGCAACCCCACCGTGAACCTGCAGAGATACGCCAAGAAGACCACCGAGTACAACCCCCTGGGCAACGTGACGAGGGAAGCGTACTACGACGTGGACGGCAACCTGACGGACACGACGATGAATTACGCCGTGGCGGAGTACACCTACGACGATCTGGGCAACCTCACGTCCGAAAAGTATCTGGACGCCCAGACCCTGGGCGTCACGCCGGAAGGCGCGCAGTACGCCTACGCCCTGATGGATTACGACGAAGAAGGCCGCCTGGTCAGCGAAGAATACTACGATGCGTACGATCGCTTCGCGCCCAGCCGCGAAGGCTACGCCGCCCATTACGTCTCCTACGCCGAAAGCGGCCGGGTAGCGGAGGAATACTACATCGACGCCAGCCGCCAGCCCATGGTGGTCGGCAGCTTCAGCCGCCGCGTGCTGGTTTCCGAGGATGAAGCCGCCCACACCTACGTGATGCGGATCATGGACGAAACGCTGCCGGAGGACGCCTACGCCTGCTCCCTGCAGACCTTCGACCATTACGATCGCCCCATCGTCTTCCGTTATCTGGACGGCCAGGACAATCCGGCCGTCGGCCCCGAGGGCTGCAGCATGGTGGAAAAGGAATACACCAGCCGCGGTCAGGTGTCCCTGGAGAAATACTTTGACGCGGAAGGCAATCCCTTCGCCGTGGACGGCGTGTACGGCGTGCGCAGGGAGTATTCTCCCTTCGCCAAGCTGGAGAAGGAAACCTGGCTGGACCGGGACGGCAATCCCGCCGTCACGAAGGACGGCTTCGCCGCCAAGCTGTACGATTATGACCTGAGCAACTCCCAGCGGGTGGAGAAATACTTCTGCTACTACCTGGATCTCAACGGCGGGCGCTGCGCCGCCAGCAACGGCGCCTGGGGCATCAGCACCCTCTACTACCCCGCCACCCGGGTGCATGAGGTCACCTTCCTGAACGCGGACGGCGATCCCGTGACCACCACGGACGGCTACGCCATCCTGGAATACGAAAACGACGACTACGGCAACGTGGTCTGGGAAGGCTACTACGACAGCTATCACGCCCCGATCAACTGCGCCGCGGGCTATTCCAGCGTGGAGCGCAGCTTCGACGGCGAGGGCAGGCTGATCTCCGAAAGGTATCTGGACCGTTACAACAAGCTGACCAACAACGTAGACGGCGTGGCGGGCTGGAACGGCTACTACACGCCGGACGGCGAGCTGATCATCAACAACCGGTACGATCAGGACCGCAAGACCGTGCCGGCGGACAATCAGTAAAAGGAGGCCGCGACCATGAAAGAATCGAGCAACCGCAAACCGCGTTCCCTGCGCGTCCTGTTCAGGCTCATCGCCCTGGCGCTCGTCCTGTGCCTCCTGCCTGCGTTTGCCGCGGCGGAGAGCGCGGAGGAAGAAGCCGGGGACTGGGTGGAATTCCTGCTGATCTGCAACGAAGGCATGAATAACGACAAGGGCAACGCGGGCAACACCCTCATGGTGATTTCCATGAATCCCGAAAAAGGCAAGATCCGGCTGCTGATGTTCACGTGGGATACCTTCATTGAATACGAGGGCTACGACGTGCCCCAGAAGCTGGACATGCCCTACCGCAACAACGGCCCCGAGGAAGCCATGAAGGTGTTCAACGCCAACTTCGGCACCAACATTCAGCACTACATGTCCCTGAACTACCTGAACCTGGCCAGCATGATCGACGATTACGGCGGGGTGGACGTGGATATTTCCCGGGCGGAGCGCAACGCCCTCAACGGCATGGTCGGCTCCAAGAAGAACCAGCTGCTGGCCCAGGTGGACAGCGGCTTGCTGACCCAGGCCATGGTGGACATGCTGGCGGACGAGTATTACCTCACCGAGTTCGGCCCCGGCACCCATCTGAACGGCCTGCAGGCCGTGGGCTTCGGCTGGCTGCAGTACGATTCGGTCTACAACTGCTGCGGGCGCGAGGCGAAGGTCATTGCCAGCATGTTTGAGAACTGCGGCAACACCATCTCCAAGAAGATCGCCTTCTATACCGACGCAGCGGGCTTCCCGGAGGAGCTGAACGGCCGCCGGGCGGTCAATCTGGACAATATGACCCAGAGCGACTACGAATTCATCCGCGCGCAACTGGGGCCGATCTTCCAGAAATCCTACAATAACCTGCCGGAGGACGTGATCCGCTCCATCACCGTCTCGCTGGCCAGGGTGGCGTACGAGGCCTCCCGCCAGGGCGCGGACATTTTCGATGAGGATCACGTGAAATTCATGGTGCTCCCCCTGGAGGCCACCCAGGAATACGACATTATCGCCGGCGCGAAGGGCCATATTGTGGACAAAGAGGCCAATTCCAAGGCCATCCGCGAATTCCTCTTCCGGGACGACGATAACTGACGGCCCCGTCCGGGGCGCTTCTCCCCGGCCTGTACGGCGCATCATCCGGCGTCGGCCAGGCCGGGGCTTTTGTATCAATCAGCCATTTTTTTGCCTGATATTGCTTGACAGCGCTCCTTATTTCCCATATAATGACATTTGTGGAGGTGGCTGGACCAACGTGAGCAAGCCCATTCCGTCCGTCCGTGTGCTGCCGACGGAGCAGTATTTTTCCCTGGTCCGTCAGCAGCTGGCTGAAACGGGCCAGGCCTTCGTCCGCGTCACGGGCGTCAGCATGCAGCCGCTGCTGCGCCATCTGCGGGACGGGGTGGTGCTGGAGTCTCCCCGGCGCCTCCGCAGGGGGGATATCGTGCTTTTCGACCGGCTGAACGGGCGCTACGCGCTGCACCGCGTCATCCGGGTCGGGAAGAACGGGTTCACCATGGCGGGCGACAATCAATGGCACGTGGAAAAGGATCTGCCCTTCGGCCAGGTAGTGGGCGTGGCCGTCGCCCTGGAACGGAAGGGCCGCCGGATCCCCTGCGAAAACTTTTTCCTGAAAATGTATTCCCGGGCGGTGACAGCCCTCACATTTCCGCGTATATACTTACGGAAAGCGGCGGGAAAGCTGTTCAGGCTGTTCCGCCCACAGCCCGGGAAAGGAGCGCGCACATGAAGATCAAGCCGGGGTACATCCTGCGGGAAATCATGGACATCTATATGATCATGGGGGTGGGCAGCGAGGCCTACTCGCCCAACGAGATCCTCAGCCTGAATGAAACCGGCGCGTTCCTCTGGCGCATCCTGGAAAAGGGCGCGGAAAAGCCGGAGCTGGCGGCGGCCCTGCAGCGGGAATACGATACCGATCCGCAGACCGCGGAAAGGGACGTGGACGTTTTCCTGGAGATGCTGCGGGGAAAGGCGCTGATCGACGGATGATCCAGAAGCAGTGGGATCTGAACAAGGTCACAGACCGGATCCAGCTGCAGGCCATCCGGCAGCGCAGGCCGCTTTCCTGCACCATGGAGCTCACCTACCGCTGTAATTTTCATTGCCGCATGTGCTACGTCCGCATGACGGACGCCCAGGCCGCGCCCTACGGCCGGCTGCGCACGGTGGACGAATGGCTGGATATGGCCCGGCAGATGCGGGACGCGGGCGTGCTGTACCTGACCCTCACCGGCGGGGAATGCACCCAGTATCCGGGGTTCGAGGAGCTGTACGGGCAGCTTTCGCAGCTGGGCTTCCGCATCAGCATCATGAGCAACGCCGGCGCATACACCGATTCCGTTCGGGACGTATTCCGCCGCTATCCCCCCGTCAGCGTGGGCATCACCCTCTACGGCGGCAGCAAGGAAACCTACGCCGCCGTCACCGGCGATCCCGAAGGCCTGGACAGGGCGGTGGAGAACATCCGCTTTTTCCGGTCCATCCGGGTGCCTGTGGGCTTGAATTTCACCATGATCCGGCAGAACGTGCTGGATTATCCCCTGGTGGGCAGGCTGTGCCGGGACCTCGGCTGCTCCTGGACGCTGATCACCGACATCAGCGGCCACCGGCACGACGTTTCCATGTCGGACGCGCTGCAATGCCGCCTCTCCCCCGCCCAACGGGCCTGCGTGGCCTGCCACCCGCCGGAGGAAGCGGCCCTGGCCATGGAAAATGCCAAGGAGCTGGAAAAGGCGCTGGCCGGCTTCCAAATGCCCCAGGCCCCCACGGAAGCGCCGCCGCCTGAGCCGGACGCCTGCATCGGAGCTTCATCCGGCTGCGCCATCTTCTGGAATGGGGAAATGAACACCTGCATTTCCTTGAACGGGCGCGGCAACGCGCATCCCTTTGAAACGGGCTTTGAGGCTGCCTGGGCGCAGCTGAAAGCCCAACAGGACGACACCTTTCGCCGCCCTGCGGCCTGCCAGGCGTGCGGCATGCAGGAAGACTGCCTGCACAACTGTGCCGGCCGGCGGTTTGAAGGTACGGGCTCCCCTCACGGGCCCGACCCATACACCTGTCAGTACACGTATCTGCTGCGGCTGTACAAGGCCCGGCGAAACGGCGCTGATGTTCCCCCTTCCCCTACCTGCGTCTGAGGCCCGAAGCCCGGCGCGACCCAAGAAAAGGAGAGGATTCCCATGAAAAAGTACGAAGCCCCGGAACTGTTCGTCGACACCTTCGCCGCGGATACCATGATTGCGTCCAACCCTAGCGTCCCCAAGAATGGCAATGCCAGCAACAATCAAAATTGCTGGGGATGTGATATGGAACCATATAAAACCGATAGTAGCGGTCAAAATGGTTGTGTATATGATCCCACGAACAATGCAGCTTCATATAATGCTTACTGCACATGACAAAGTGTTTTTCTGTCGGACAGTATTCATATTGTATCAACGGCAGCAGCAGATTGATTGGCATGATTCCAGACACTTGGAAAAAATATGAAAGTTCTTCTGCTTCTGCATTGCAAACAATTGCGATCACTTTGGAGGAAGATGACAGTATAGAAAGTGATCATGTTGGATATGATGGCTGGTTCGTTCAGGAGAAACAAAACGGCCCAGCAGCAATGTATTTCCAAAAAGGCAGATTATTGTTCGGTCTGCGTTTTGCAGAGCAAAACGTCGTAACGGTATTCATCAAAAAAGCACTGGATTGCTATGTTCGTTTGGGAATACAGCACGCATTGATGATCAGCCTGTTGAGGGAATGCGTTGGGCTGCATGGGGTAACATTACTCTGCGGGAATGAGATTATCATTCTTTCTGCCCCGAGTGGCACAGGCAAAACCACTCTTGGTAAATTGCTGGAAAAATATAGCGACGCAATAATCATCAACGGTGATTTTGCCCTGCTGACCCCAACAGATGACGGCGTGATCTTTGAACCCACCCCCTTCTGCGGCTCGTCCGGCAGATGCCTGAATCATCGGGTGCGGGTCAACCGGGTGGTATTCCTGGAGCAAGGAAAAACCAACGAATGGCGGAAGCTGGAAGAAAGGGAAGCCATCATCCGGTTCATGAGCAATGCGTTTGTTCCCACCTGGGACGGCGGGATGCAGCAGGCCGTGCAGGAAAACATTCTGAAATGCATCTCCATGCTGAAGGTCAATTTGTTTTCTTTCGCCCCCACGCAGGAAGCGGCAGAAATGTTTCTCAATCAATTAAGTCCCCAATGAAGAACGATCTTCAATAAAATAATAGGAGGAGAAAAACCATGGCAGAATTTGAATTCAAGGCGCCCACCAGCAAGGAAGAGTATGAAGCAATGAAGAATGCGCTCCGGAGCGAGATCGCAGAAGACGAGCTGGATGCGGTGGTCGGCGGCAACGACGACAAAAACAAGAAGAAAAAGAATAAACAGGGCATCCCGTTTACCTGCCCGTTCTGCGGCGCGCAGTTGGTGCTCTATCAGTTCGAAGACGGCCCCAAGCACATGACCAAGTGCCCCAACAACCCCTACAAGTAATTCTTCCGAACCGACCCTTCCGCCTGGCAGGCCCCCTGCCAGGCCTGTTTCTATGGAGGTGTTTTCCCCATGAAAAAAGGCCTGAAAATCCTCTGCCTGATCGTGGCGCTGATCGCGGTATTTCTGCTGGGGTGGCGGCTGATGCCCCGGGTGTGGCCCGGCATCAAGGAGGCCATCGTATATCCGGTCTTCCCCCAGATGCGGCCCGCCGCGGCCCCGGCCCCCACCCAGGAGCCGTATCTGCCCAAGAGCAGCGCGGCCTTCGGCGACCCCGTGGGCGAAACCGACAGCCTGATCTATTATTTCTATAAGGATTACTGCCCCTGGTGCCGCGAATTGGAGCCACTCACCGCGGGCCTGCCCCGGCAGATCATCCTGCCCGACGGCACGGCAAGCGCGGTGAAGTTGGTGTGCCTCAACAAGGTGGAGGAGTCCATGCTGCAGGTGATCACCGATTACTATGAAAAGTACCAGATCCCGGAGGATCAGCAGTACGTGCCCGCCATGGTGATCGGAGACAAATATCTGTTCGCCGGCGAGGAGATCGTGCCCGGGCTGCTGGAAGCCCTGACCGCCGGCGACGGATTGAAAACCCCGCTGCTGGACGGGAACGAACGGGTAAAATAACCATCCTGATGATCAAGGGCGCAGAAAAAGCATGAGCAATTTCGCAAAAGTAAAGCAAATTTTCAAAAGCCACGCCCTCCGCGCCATTTACCGCTGGAGCAAGCCGGTGCACAAGGCGCTGCTGCTGATCTGCCTGATGAGCGTGGTGGGGTCGCTCACGTCCCTGGGGCTGACGATGGTAACCAAAAGCCTCATCGACGGGGCCACCGGATCGGACGAAGCCGCGCTGTGGAAATACGGCGCGCTGCTGGTGGCGCTGATCGCGTTTTCCCGGCTGCTTTCGGTGCTGGGCGCGGTGGTCCGCATCCGGGCCAACACCCGGCTGCAGCAGCACATGCAGTCCATGGTGACTTCCTCCATCCTGGGCAAGGAATACGCCAGCCTGAAGGGCTTTCACAGCGGCGAACTGGTCAACCGCGTGTTTTCCGATGTCAATGTGGTCAAGGGCGGCGTAATGGGCCTGCTGCCCAGCATGCTGAGCACCTTCGTCAGCTTCGTGGGCGCCGCGGCGATCCTGATCTCCATGGACTGGCGCTTCCTGCCGGTGATGATCCTGGCGGCGGTGCTGGGCTCCGGGCTGATGCTGGCCTTCCGCAACCCCATGAAGCGCCGGCACAAGCGCATGCAGGAGGCCGAAGACGCCCTGCACGCCTCCACCCAGGAGACCCTGGAAAACATCCGGGTGGTCAAGGCCAGCGTGTCCGAGGACCGGGCCATCTCCGCCATGGAGGAGCGCCGGGAGCACCTGCGCTCCGAGCAACTCCGCAACGCCAGGCTGTCCATCTGGATGAACCAGGGCATGGGCAGCATGTTCGACGTGTCCTGGCTGATCTGCAACCTGTGGGGATGCGTGAAGATCTTCCACCATACGGGCTTCACCTACGGCTCCCTGGCCGCGCTGATCCAGCTGGTGGGCCGCATCCAGGCCCCCATCGCCAACGCGGTCAACCTGGTTTCCCAGGCCTACGGGGTGGTGGCGTCGGCGGAAAGGCTGCTGGACGTGGTGGGCCTGCCCGACGAGGACGAGGGCACGCAGCTGGCCGCCTTCGATTCCATCCGCCTGGAGAACGTGAGCTTTAAGTACGAGGACTCAAACGAGGACGTGCTGCTGGGCGTCAGCGGCGTGATCCGCCGGGGGGACTTCGTGGCCCTCACCGGGATCAGCGGCGGCGGCAAAACCAGCCTGTTCCAGCTGCTGCTGGGCATCTACAAGCCCACCGGCGGCAGGGTGCTTTTCACCCTGGGGGATCAATGCTGCCCCGCCGCCCGGGGCACCCGGGGGCTGTTTGCCTATGTGCCCCAGGGGAACACCCTGTTTTCCGGCACGCTGCGGGACAACCTGACCATGTTCACCGATCAGGCATCGGACGCGGAGATCCGCCAGGCCATCCACGCCGCGTGCCTGGATGCGCTGGTGGACGAAATCGGCCTGGACGCCATGCTGGGCGAAAGGGGCATCGGCCTTTCCGAAGGCCAGGCCCAGCGGGTGGCCGTGGCCCGGGCGCTGCTGTCAAAAGCGCCCATCCTGCTGCTGGATGAATCCACCAGCGCCCTGGACGAACAGACCGAAGCGCAGCTGCTGCAGAATATTTCCGCCATGCGGGACAAGACCTGCATCATCGTGACCCATCGCCGGGCCGCCCTGGCGATCTGCGATTATACGCTGCATATTTCATCCGGCCGCATGACCCGGATCGAGGGAACGGAACAGTGAAAACATTCATCATCGGCGATATCCACGGCATGAACGGCGCCCTGCAGACCATGCTGGACAAGCTGCAGCCGGACGAGCAGGCGGACCGGCTGGTGCTGCTGGGCGATCTGTTTGACCGCGGGCCGGAATCCTGGGAGGTTTTTCAAACGGTCCGGTCGCTGGCCGCTTCCTTCGGCCAGCGCTTCGTGCTGCTCCTGGGCAACCACGAGGATTATCTGCTCCAGCCCAAGCTGACGCTGTCCCAGCGCATGATGTGGGACCGGGTGGGCCGGGGCGCCACGGCCCAGTCCTTTGCCCGCCACGGCGCCCGGATGAAGGACGCCGTGCCCTGGCTGACGGAGCACTGCCGTTTGTTCTGGCGGGGCGAGGGGATCCAGTGCGTCCACGCCGGGCTGTTGGTGGACCCCATCGAAGCGAACGACCGCGCGATCCTGATCCACGACCACGGCATCACGATGCAGAACCGGTATGCCGGGCCTCTCACCGTGGTGGGCCACATCGCCCTGGACGCGCCCACCTACTTTGCCGGGGACAGGGAAAACTACCGCAAGCTGCCCTTGGGCGAGGCGGCGCCTCTGCCCGAAAATGGCATCATCTGCATCGATACGGGCTGCGGCAAGGGCGGCAGCCTCACCGCCATGGCGGTGGAAAACGGCAGTTTTCTCCTGAGATCCGCAAGATAATGAAAAAAACAGCGCGAATCCTGTCCCGCTGTGGACAATCCCCTCCGGGCTGTGGTAAAATATGCCCGAAAGACGATCCGCCGATCTGAATCCACGCCCCGCATTTATTGGACTGATCCGTCCGGATTCGCTGCCATCTTTCCGTCGCATCCGTATATACCATCGGATGATGCAACGAAGGAAGGAAAGGAGGAGCAAGATTTGGAAGATATAATCAGCTTACTGTTCGATTTTCAGGCTTATGAAAAGAACGAAGAAATGCAGTCGGTGATCGACGCGGTTCATTCGCGTTACACCGGCATGCAGCTGAGCGATGACGAGGCTGAATTGATTTCGGCGGCGGGGCGGCCGGAAGCAGCCTTTCAGCATAAAAAGAAAAAGGAAGAATGCCCATGAGTTCTTCCGGCTTTGAACAGATCTACGCTGCCTACAGCGGCAAGGTAATGGGGTACTTCATGGCCCGGGTGCAGCGCCGGGCGGACGCCGAAGACCTATGCGCAGATGTGTTCGAGAAAATATACAGGAAAATCAACGATTATGACGCGGAAAAATCCGCCCTGAACACCTGGATCTACACCATCGCACGGAACACCCTGATCGATCATTTCCGCAAAATGAAGCCCACCGGGGAGCTGGACGAGAACATCCCGGCGGACACGGCGGTAGAATCCTCCCTGCTGAGCAGGGAAACGCTGAGCGAACTGGCGGACGCCCTCCGGCTGCTGCCCCAGGAGCAGCGGGATATCGTGGTGCTGCTATACTACGACCGCAAACCCCTGACGGAGATCGCCCGGATGATGCACCTGAGCTACGGCATGGTGAAGCTGCGCCACCAGAAGGCGCTGGCCGCGCTGAAAAAAGCCATGAGCATCTGACGCATGCGGAAAAAAAACGGGGATGTTGCAGAAGCCAATCTGCAACATCCTCTTTGTTTACAGGGATATTGGTTTTCATAAAAGAATGAGCAACAGTGAATACTGGGAAAAAAGAAAACCCCGGGGTGGTTTGGAGGGGCCGCAGCCCCTCCAAGTATAATCCGCAGCAGCGACCTGTGCGCTGCGAGGAGCATTTTTGCGAAGCAGAGCATGCCCTGCGGGAGCAAAAATGCTTTCCTTGCGCCTTTTCCGCCCGGGAGTCCCATAGGGACGAGAGGAAAAGGCGTTTTCTGTCGATCAAATGGAGGATCCATTTGATCGAAGGGGCTGTGCAACAGCCCCTCGTTTTTTTATGTCCTGGGGCGGCTGCGCCGGTCACGTCCCGTCTGCTGGTAATACCCGGCTTTGTCTGCATACATGGTCCGGTCGGAAGCCTGCAGCGCGTCCTCCAGGCTGCAGTCCTTCCCTTTCATGGCATGCCCCGTCGATATGCTGTATCCGGCCCCGGCCACGCTGTCTTTGATGGTCCTCACGGCTTTTTCAACGGCTTCCTCCTCCCGGTGCAGGAACAGGAGCACAAATTCGTCGCCGCCCACCCGGTATCCGATGGTATTGCGATCGCAGACCTCGCTGATGCAGCGGCCGATCTCCGTCAGCGCCCGGTCCCCCGCCGCATGGCCCTGCGTGTCGTTCAGCTTCTTGAGCCCGTTCATATCCAGGGAGGCCACGGCGGAAATATCCCTGGCCAGGTGCTCGCCGTCGTCATAGAAGGCAAACCGGTTCCGCAGCGACGTCAGCGGATCCAGGTAATTATCGTGGGACCGCAGGAAAACGAACAGGAACATGCTGGCGATCATCATCGCCTCGTTGAGATGGCAGCCGCCGAAAAACGCATCCACGGTGGACGCGGCCATGCACCCGACGACGCAAATAATCAAAATCCATCTTTCGGCCCTTTTCCCTTCATAGAAGCGCTGCCAGACCAGCGCCAGGATCTGGACCATATAGAGCAGGCCGATCACGAAAACGGCATAGCCCAGCGGGCCGCGGGCAAAAGCGTAATCCGCATCAAAGGAAAAAGCGACGGGCGAGAAGAACGCCGTCATGTTCACCGTAAGATTCACCAGGCACAGTATCCAGATCTTCCACGACCGGCGTTCCGGCGGGCATACCACCAGCAGCAGCCCCACCGCCGCCGTGGGCCGCAGCACATATCCGATCACGGAAAGCAGGGTGCGCCAGAAGCGCAGCGCCGGATCCAGGGCGGTGATGGTTTCAAGGATATCCTCCATCGTCAGCAGAAAGCAGCAGATCAGGGTCAGCCAGAAAAAGCGCAGCTCCACGTCCCTGGCCTTTTTCTGGGCGTGCAGCTTGATCCCGCAGAGAAGAATCAGAAAAAGCGTCGTAAAATGCACGTTGATAAAGGAGCCAAAATCAAGCATCCGATCCGTCCTCACTTTCGGCAATCGTCCGCGGCAGGCCGGGAAGGCCCGTCATCTGATTATACCATAACCGGCCCCGGTTGTCCATGCTCAGTTCCCCCGGAGAAGAAAAAGGAGGCCGCCCCCTGCCTGCCAGGGCGCGGTCCCCTTTGGCGCTTCACGCTTTCGCCTTTTTATCCGTTCCCCATGTTGGCGTGCTCCACGATCATTTCGCGGACGGTTCCCAGGCCGTCCTTTTCGTAAATCAGCTGGATGAACTGCACCCGGTAGCCGTCGGAGAGGAATTCGGGATCGGTGGTGAACAGGAAATCCCAATCCAGCTGCCGGCAGCCGTTCTCCTCTTCGTCGTCAAAGCGGCGATGCAGGAAGCCCACCCGATAATCCCCTAATTCCTTGAGCGCGTCCGGGCCGTACTGGGCCGCGATGGCGTCCATGGCGATCCTGAGCGCTTTGTCGTATTCCTCCTTCGTGGGCACGGACTGCGCGCCGCCATAGACCGCCTGCTGCACCTCCGGGGGCCAGAAATACAGGTTCTGCCCGTATTCCCGGATGGCTTTCTCTTCCTTCTCCGCCTGCTCCATCACCCGCTGCTCCGTCTGGGAGACGGCGGGGTTTTCGTTATTTGCCGTAGGGGCCTCCTCCAGCAGGGAAAAGGGCACGTACATCATCATGAAATCGCCTGCCGGGCCGGTAACGAATTCCCGCCTGTCCAGCACCTTGCCGGTCATGCAGTCGATCTCCAGGCACCACACGGCGTCGTACCTGCCGCCACGGTCCAGGTCCTCGGCGTTCAGGATCACCCGGTGATTCACCTTATAGATGGGCCTGTCCCCGTCGGTGCAGCAGATCGCGTGATCGTATACCTTGCCGGTGATCTCGCCGTAATTCATTTCTTTTAAGGCGATCTCTTTCGCCTCATCCGGGCTGACGGCCCCTTCCGGCGGCAGGCGATAGCCCGCGTGCTGATACAGCCAGCCGTTACGGCCCTTGGGATCAGTGCCTTGGATCAGTTCCCCGAACTCCGCCCAGGTTTCCACGCCCCAGCCGGTGCAGTTGCCCTCCCGGTCCGTCAGATCGTCCATGGCGACGGCCCAGTTTTTCGTGTTGATCCCCTCCAGGTAATGCGCCCGCCAGTTTTCGGCCTCGCCGCCATCCCGGTCAAAGGTCGCGTCGTAATCATTGTTGCCCGTGCGGCGATTGACATACCAGAACCGCCACCGGTCCTGGGTATATTCCTCGTCTTCCCTGTACAGATAGACCCGCTGGAACGCCTGGTTCACGATCCATTCATCGTTGCTCTCCCCGGGCAGATCCACACCGTAGGCTTCCCGGAGCAGCCGCGCAGCCAATGCGGCGGCCTCCTCCACGGTCATGTCGTCCTCCCCGGGCAGGAGATTCACGTTTTCGTCCCACGCGCCGATCTCCACCATCATTTCCCCGTACCAATGCTGCTGCTCCACGCTCCATTCGTATTCGTTTCCGCCGAAAGCGGCCTTGCAGATTTCCTCGATGGTGTCCCGCTCCCAATAGCCGTGGCCGGCGCGGAAGGCCTGCATCATGGTGGACCCTTCGTCCAGGGTGATGCCGTTTTCGTTCAGGGTGCGGATCAGATTTTCCAGTTCCTCATGGGTGTAGTTTTCCTGCCGGCTGCTCTGGGCCATGGGCACGGCCATTTCTTCCACGATCTGCTGCCCGGAAAGCAGCGCCGCCGCCAATGCGCCCCCAGCCAGCAGCAGGCCCAGGATCAGCGCCGGCACGAAGGCCAGCGGCATTTTCTTTTTATTCATTTTTCTTCCCTCCATTGCGGTTTCGATCAGCCGATCCCGCTGGGCGGAGGACGTCTGCAGGGAGGACAGCTCCCGGTCCAGGGCGTCCCGGACCTGTTCCTTCATGGTCAGTGCTTTCACAGGGTATCGCCTCCCTTCAGCGCGCGCCGGAGCGTCTCTTCCGCCCGGACCAGCCGCTTGTACGCGGTGGATTTGGGAATACTCAGGGCCTGGGCCGTTTCCTGGATGGTAAGGTTCTGATAGTAATGCAGCAGCACCACCTGCTTGAGCTTGTCCGGCAATCGCATCACATCCATGGTCAGCGCCCGGTCCTGTTCCTGCTGCGCCGTCAGCCGGGGCGGCAGGTCCTCCAGAGCCGTGCGCGCGTCCGTATGGCGGGCCCAGGCCAGCCGCCGGTAATCCTTGCAGGTGTTCACCGCGATCCGCATCAAGTAGGCCTTTTCATGGCCCGGGCCGTTTTTCTCAAACCGCGCCATGGCCTTCCACGCCTTGAGGAAGGTATCCTGCCGGGCGTCCTGGGCCAGATGCCTGTCCCCCAGGTACAGGAAACACACCCGCAGCACGGCGTCCCCATAGGCGTCCACCCATTCTTCCAGCCTTTTTGCCCGAACAGCGCCCGGTACCTCGGCGTGTTCCACTTTTTCCGCCTCCTCCTCATCCCGCGTTCACCTGTATAAACGCGGCGGGCGCCGCCTTTGTTTACCGCGGGAAGAAAAAAACGGGAGAGACGCTTCGTCCTCTCCCGCATCGGCCCCGCGGCCCGCCGTTATTCCTCCGGCCCGGTTTCCCCGCTTCCTTCCGGCGGGATCACGCGGATCCGGGCCCATTCGATGCGCCGGTCCTCGATGGATTCCACCTGGATGTGCAGCCGGGCGGCCTCTCCCTCCTCGGGTTTTTCCCCGTCCGGCGTGAGGTACAAGGTCAGCTCCGGCTTGGTGCCGTCCTGGGGAATGGTGGAAAACCGGCTGAAAATGAGGCCGCCCAGGGTATCGTAATCCTCGTCATGGGGCAGCTCCGCCCCGATGGCCTCGGAAACGCTGTCCAGATCCGCCGTGCCGCTGACCCGGAAGGAGCCGTCCGGCAGGGGCTGGATCTCGCTTTCCGCGGCGGGATCGAATTCGTCGTAGATATTGCCCACGATCTCCTCCAGCAGATCCTCCATGGTGACGATGCCGCTCATGCCGCCGTACTCGTCCACCACGATGGCGATGTGGGTCTTGGCGTGCTGCATATTGCGCAGCAGCACGTCCGTGGGCACGGTCTCCGGCACGAAATACGCCTCCCGCAGCAGGGCCTTGAGGGGCTTGGGGCTCTTTTCACCTGCGTTCAGCAGGTATTCCCGGGTGGACAGGATGCCCACGATGTCGTCGATGTCCTCGTCGTACACCGGGAAGCGGGACAGCCCGCTTTCCTTGATGACCTTTCGGATGGTCTCCTCGTCGTCCCGGATCCACAGGGCGGTCACGTCGGTGCGGTGGGTCATGCAGTCGGCGGCGGTAAGATCCCCAAACTCGAATACGTTGTTGATCATTTCCTTTTCGTCGCTCTCGATGACGCCCTTTTCCCCGCCCTTGTCCACCAGGGCGCGGATCTCCTCTTCCGTCACCTGCTCGTCCCCCGCCGACGGGTCCACGCCGAACAGGCGCACAAGGCCCCGGGCCAGCCCGGTTTCCAGCACCGTGAAGGGGGTCGTCAGCGCGGTGAGGGAGCGCAGCATACCCGCCAGGGGGCAGACCCATTTATCCGCGTTTTTCCGGCCGATCTTTTCCGGCGCCAGCTTGCACAGCGCCATCACCGCCGGCGCCGCCGCCAGGCAGAACACCGCCGCCGCGGCAAGAAAGGACATGCCCGTTGATTCCAGCATCCGGGCGCCCAGCGCCGCAAAGCCCATCAGGAACAGCGTCCTCAGCCCCCGCAGGGCCGTGGCCGTATCCCTGCGCCCCAGCAGGGGCACAAGCCTTTTCGCCCGCCTGTCCCCCGCGTCCGCCGCGGCGCGGATGCGGCCTTCATTCGCATTTGTCCATACCGATTGGGCCAGACACAGCAGTGCCAGGCCTACCAACAGGAGTATTGCAGCCAACCATCGGCCGATCGGGTCGTCCAAGGAATGTCCCTCCCATAAAATCAAGTGGAGGTATTATAGCATATTCTGATCGGAATTACAACTGTTTTCCCCCGACGGGCATTTTTTGCAGGTTTTCTTCCTTTTCGTAGTAGGCGCGGCAGAGCATTTCAAACTCCGCCGCGGTCCCGCAGGCGGCCCGGCACTGGCGTTTCTTTTCCTCTGACCGGCGCAGCATGTCCGCGATCTTTTCGCAGGGGAATTCCCCGCATTCCCGACACGCCGCCACCCCGTGCGCCCGCACGCAGGGCAGCAGCTGAAAAGCGCACGTTCCCCGGGTGCCGCAGCCCCGGCAGCGGATTTCCTCATTGCTCACCACCCGGTCCCTCCAGCCGGCGTCCCGCCAGAACACCGCGGTTTCGTGAAGCTCCTCCTCCGTGCGGGCCAGATACCGGGGGCACACCGCGCAGTCGTCGCCGCAGACGGAATAAACGGGCGCGCGCCCCTTCATTTCCTCAAGCCTTTCCTCATACCACCGCATGGCTTTCCGCTCCCTTCCGTGTCTGATAACGAAAACCCGGAAAGCGCTTTCCGCGCGTTTCCGGGCTGATCCCGCCGGCAGCCGTCACTGCTTTTCCTGCAGCTGCTGCATCAGATCGCTGACCAGGTTGTTCAGCGACGGGGCGGTTTTGATTTCCGCGGCCACCTTCTGGCAGGCGTGGTTGACGGTGGAATGATCCCGGCCGCCGAAGGCGTCGCCGATCATGGTCAGGGGCGCGCCCACCAGCTCCCGGGCAATGTACATGGCGATCTGCCGGGGCACCGCCACGTCGCGGCTGCGGCGGGGGCTCCTGAGATCGTCCACGGTGACGCTGTAATAGGCGGCCACGGCGTCCATCACGTCCTCGCAGGTAACGTGCCGCGGCTCGGACCGGGCGAAGATCTCCTTAAGGGCGTCCTCCGCCAACTGCCGGTCCACCGGCCGGCCCGTCAGGGAGGAATAGGCCACCAGGCGGGTGAGGCACCCTTCCAGCTCCCGGATGTTGCTGGATACGCGCTCGGCGATCATGGTGAGCACGTCGGTATCCACCCGCAGCAATTCTTCCTCGGCCTTGCGCTGCAATATGGCCACCCGGGTCTCCAGATCGGGCTTTGAAATATCCGCGATGAGGCCCCACTCGAACCGGCTGCGCAGCCTTTCCTCCAGCTTGGCGATTTCCCGAGGCGGCTTGTCCGAGGACAGGATGATCTGCTTCCCGGCGGTGTGCAGGGCGTTAAAGGTATGGAAAAATTCCTCCTGGGTGCCCGTTTTGCCGGTGAGGAACTGGATATCGTCCACCATCAGCACGTCGATGTTGCGGTAGCGCTCCCGGAATTCGGCCTGATTGCGCTTGTTCAGGGAATTGACCATCTCGTTCATGAACGCTTCGGACGTGACGTACTTCACCCGCAGCGTGGGCTTCTGCGCCAGCATATAATGCCCGATGGCGTGCATCAGGTGGGTCTTCCCCAGGCCCACGCCGCCATAAATGAACAGGGGGTTATAGGCGTCCGCCGGGGCTTCCGCCACCGCCAGGGCCGCCGCGTGGGCGAAGCGGTTGTTGCTGCCCACCACGAAGGTGTCGAAGGTGTATTTGGGGTTCAGGCTGCTTTCGTCCGCCGGCTTTTCGTCCGGGGTGATGCCCGCGCGGTATTCGTCCGCCTGGGCCGGGGTAAGGATCTGGGCCTTGATGGGCTTGCCCACCGCCTGGGACAGGGAATTGCTGATCAGAACGGAATAGCGGGGCGTGACGAACTGATGATAAAATTCCGTCACCGCCTCGATAAAAAACTGGTCGCCGGAATAGCCCAGCGGGCGCAGGGCAGCCTTGATCCAGGTGTTATACGTCAAATCCGTCATTTCGGTGTGCATGATGGCGCACGCCTGATCCCACAGCACTTGCTTATCCAATGTGCTCGTCTCCGCTTCTATGCCGTATCTGCATGAATATTTGAAATTGCTTTCGCACTGCAAGCCGAAAAAAGAATACCCGTCAGCGGTGAATAACGCCGCGGGCTGTGGATAACTTTTTGTGGAAAACTCATTTCCCCGTCAGCCACGCCCCTATCATAGCAGATTTTCCCCGGCATTTCAAGGGGATTTCCAGGATATTCCCATTTTCTGTATTTCTGTATGCCTTCCTTCTGTTGATAAATCGCACCGCCATCCCTTGTGTTGCCACCGCGATTTCACCACAAGCCATGGCACAACGCAAACGTTCATTCTGTAAATTTATACACATTCTGTATATTTATTACACGCCGGACAGGTTGTTTCGCGCGGTGCAACAAAAATTTAAGAATTTGGAAATGACCGTGCAAAATGAAATGCCATTGTGCATAACCCGGATAACTGGACAAACCGGCCAGAGTGTGGTATCTTTGGAGAAGCAAGGAAGGGAGGCGACGGCCATGATCGCGCTTACGCAGGTCACACAGATCCTGGAGCCCTGGCTGGGGCCGCGCCTGACCGGCGAAACGCTGCCCGCGGCGGAGGAGATCCGCCGCCTGCTCAACGCCTACACCATCCGCCGGGAAATCGACAGTCTGTACCGGGAAATCGACAGCCGGCTGTTCCTGGCCGTGCATCACGGCACCCGGGGCAGCATGCTGGTGACGCTGGCGGACGGCAGCCGCGTGCGCATGCGGCTGGAGGACGTGGCGGTGCTCTCGGACGAGCTCCTCTTCCTGGCCCTTTCGGAATTGCCCGTGGATCAAAAGCACCTTCAGGCCGTGCAGCAGTACGCCCTGCACCGGGACAGCCTGGCGGCCCTGAAAGCCCTGTACACGCATTTTTCCTCCCTGCAGACTCAGGAGGAATTGAAGGCCATCGCCGGCCTGGTGCGGGGATGCTATCCCCCGTTCCGCTGGCGCATGTGGCTGGACGAAGCCTGATTATTCAGCACCCAAGAGAGGCATTTTTATGGGAAAGATCATCTGCATCGCCAATCAGAAGGGCGGCGTGGGCAAGACCACCACGGCGGTGAACCTGGCCGCCTGCCTGGCGGAAAAGGGAAAGCCCACGCTGCTGGTGGATCTGGACCCCCAGGGGAACGCCACCAGCGGCCTGGGCATCCGGGCCGGGAAGCGCACCGTATACGAAGCGCTGCTGGGAGAATGCACCCTGGAAAGCACCCTGGAAAAAACCCGGCAAACCGGCCTTTCCCTCTGCCCCGGGGATATCCGCCTGGCCGGGGCGGAATTGGAGCTGGCGAGCCTGAGCCGCCGGGAATACCGGCTGCGGGCCGCGCTGGAAGGCGTGCGGCCCCAGTACGATTTCATCCTGATCGACTGTCCGCCCTCCCTGGGCCTGCTCACCGTCAACGCTCTCACCGCCGCCCAGACCATCCTGATCCCCATTCAGTGCGAGTATTACGCCCTGGAGGGGGTGACGGCCCTTCTCAACACCGTGCAGCGGGTGCGCCACGGGCTGAACCCCGCCCTGGAGATCGAAGGCGTGCTGCTCACCATGCTGGATGGGCGCACCAATCTGGGGCTGCAGGTAGTAGCGGAAGTGAAGAAGCATTTCAAGCGCCAGGTGTTCAGAACCACCGTGCCGCGCAACGTGCGCCTGGGCGAAGCCCCCAGCCACGGATTGCCCATCCATCTGTACGACAGCCGCAGCACCGGGGCGGAGGCTTACCGCGCCCTGGCCGCCGAGGTCATCGCCAACAACCGCTGACGCCGAGGTGAACACCAATGAAAAAGACCGGCCTGGGCCGGGGGCTGGACGCCCTGCTGCCCGACAGCACCGAATCGGAAAACAATATCAGCCTGATCCCCCTTACGGAACTGGACCCCAATCCCGGCCAGCCCCGCCGCGGCTTTGACGACGAATCCCTGCGCGCCCTGGCGGATTCCATCCGGGAAGCGGGGGTGTTGCAGCCGCTTTTGGCTGTGCGCCAGGGCGGGCGCTACCGCATCGTGGCCGGGGAACGCCGGTTCCGGGCCGCGCATCTGGCGGGGCTTGCGGAGGTGCCCTGCATCGTACGGGACATGACCGAACAGGAGCAGATGGCCGCCGCCCTGATCGAAAACATCCAGCGGGAGGACCTGAACCCCCTGGAGGAAGCCGCCGCCATCCGTCAGCTCATGGACGAGTGCGGCTACACCCAGGAGCAGGCCGCCAAACGGCTGGGCAAATCCCGCCCGGCGGTGGCGAACCTGCTGCGGCTGCTGACGCTGCCGCTGCCCGTGCGCAAGGAGGTGCTGGCGGGAAAGCTGTCCGCAGGCCACGCCCGGGTGCTGGCGGGCATACAGGATGACAAAAAGCTGCTGCTGCTTGCGGAACGCGCCGTCCGGGAAGGCCTGAGCGTCCGCGCCCTGGAAAAGCTGGCCGCCGCGCCGGAAGCGCCCGAAAAGCCCGCCCCCAAGCCATTGCCGCTGGAGCTCAAGGATATGGAAACCCGCCTGCAGCGGACCTTCGGGCTGCGCACTCAGCTCAAGGGCAGCCGGAAAAAGGGCAGGATCATCCTGCAGTATTACAGCGAGGACGAGCTGGAGCAGCTGTACCAGTGCCTGGAGCGGCTGGAAGGATGAGACGGCACATCGCGGCGGCGCTTGCAGCCCTGATCCTTCTGTTTCAGGGCGTCCAGGCCCTGGCCCTGACAGCGGAGGATACCGCCCCGGCGGACCGGTATTTTTCCGGCATGTTCGACCGGGCCCAGGTGGTGGGCGGCGCGGTGCTGGTGAGCCAGCGGGGCGAAAGGATCTATTCCTTTTTCTGGGGCGGCCGGGACAAGACGGGCCGCCATCCGGTGACGGAGGACGCCGTATTCAAGGTGGCGTCCGTCACGAAAATGATCGCCGCGGTGGGCGTGATGCAGCTGGCGGAGGAAGGAAAGCTGGATCTGGACGCGCCGCTGTGCAGCGCGGAGGGCCTGCCCATCCGCAATCCCCGCTGGCCGGACAGGGACGTGACGCTGCGCCAGGCCCTCAGCCACACCACTTCCTTCCTGCCCTCCGCCCCCTACGCGGGCGTCCTGCGGTGGGACCGGATCGACGAAACCGACAGCACCTTCTTTTCCGACGACGCCCCCGGCACGCGGTATGCCTACGCCAATCTGAACGGCGGCATCCTCTGCAGCGAGGTCGAACGGGCGTCGGGCCAGAATTTCAACGATTATATGACGGCGCACGTGTTTGCTCCCCTGGGGATCAACGCCGCTTTCGCCGCCCATCTCCTGCCGGACCCCGGCTTCCTGGCCAACACCTACACCCCCCAGGGGCTGGTGTACCAGTCCGCGGAGCGGTACATCGAAACGGACGCCGCGGAATACGACGGCGCCTGCGACCCCGCCGGGCACTACCGGGCGTCGGTGGGCGGGCTGTATATCAGCCTTTCCGGCCTGGAAAAGATCGGCGTCGCCCTGGCCGGCGACGGCAGCGTGGACGGGATGCGGCTGCTGACTCCCGGCTCCGTGCGGCTGATGCGCCGCGACCAGCGCCAGGTGCCCGGCAGCACCGTCTCCGCATCCAGCCCCTACGGGCTGGGGGTGTGCCGCGTGGAAATCGGCGGGCGCACGTGGTACGGCCATCAGGGGCGCTGGGAAGGCTTGCTGGCCGATCTGTTCTGGGAGTCGGAAAGCGAAACCGTGGTGGTGTTCGTGATGAACGGGCTGGCCGTCAGCTTCAGCGGCAAGGAGATCGCCACCCGCCCGGAGCGGGCCATCAATTACATTTCCCGCTGGATCCGGGATGCGGAATCCAGCTTCATCGTGGTGGACGAGGAATGGTAAAAAACGGATCCGGGGCCCTTCGCCCTTGCGCCGCGAACATAAGCAAATAAAAAGCAGGCCCGGACGGCCTGCTTAAGTCTATCGAGAAACCCCGGGGATGCATCGAAGGGGCCGCAGCCCCTTCGATTTTCATCCGCAGGCGGCGGCATGTACGTCGCCGAGGAGCAAATGTAATTTGCTTCCTCTATCAATTTCTGGCCGCAAAATGAGCGTTTTCGCTTGCGAAAATGCCATTTTGCAAGAAATTGATGGACCGAAAAAAGCGGAAT
>JAFZQK010000060.1 GCA_017620455.1 Clostridia bacterium | reverse complement strand
CGCGGGCCCATCGCCGAAATGCCGGATCTGCCGCTGACCGTGCTGTACCGCCAGGACGGCGCGCGGATGGCCCATACGGGCCTGTACGTGGGCGACAGCCGGGCGGTGCACTGCTCCGGCGAGGTGAAGGAGGATCCCCTGTCCGCCGGCCGCTGGACGCATTACGCGGTGCCCAAGGGGATGTACACAGAAGCGGAGCTCGCCGCCGGCAACGCCCGCCGCCTGCCGCCCACCCTGCGCCGGGGCGACCGGGGCGAGAGCGTGGCGCGGCTGCAGCAGCTGCTCCTGGCCCAGGGGTACGATCTGGGCCACGCCGGGGCCGACGGCATTTTTGGCGCGGCCACCATGGCAGCCGTCCAGGCCTTCCAGCGCGCCAGCGGCCTCCAGGCGGACGGCGTCTGCGGCCCCAAAACCTGGAACGCCCTGGACCAGGCGGATCAATCGCCCCGGGCTACCTACACCGTCACCGTGGGCGGGCTGAGCAAGTCCGCCGCCGAGGAACTGGCCAAGGCGTTCCCCGGGGCGGAAATCAAGGAGGAATGACCATGTACCAGGGAACGACACCGTCCATTACGCTCACCATCGCCGGGCGCGATTTGTCCGGCTGCACGGTGGAGGTGTACATCGCCCAGGCCGCCGTCAGGATCGTCAAGCGCGACGCCCGCGTCGAGGCGGACGCCGAGGGCACCACCGTCGCCTGCGCGCTGACGCAGAAGGAAACGCTGTCGCTCACCCCGGGCCCGGCCTTCGTGCAGGTGCGCTGGATCGATGCCCAGGGCACCGCGGAGGCCACCGACGAGGCGCAGCTGAACGTGAAGCGGATCCTGGACCGCACCGTGATCGAATACGCGGGAGGCGAGGGAGATGAATAACGAACCCATCCCGCTGCACATCGAGGAGGACGAATCCGCCCAGCTGCAGGCCGAAGAGAACGAGACGGCCCAGCTTCAAATCGAGGATCTGCGCGTGATCCGCGCCGTCAGCCCCAGCGTCCAGGTCGAGGCCATTTCCGACGGCCACCGGGTCACCATCACGGACCTGGACGGCCCGAAAGAATTCTCGCTTTATAACGGCGCCACCGGCCCGAAGGGCGATACCGGCGCCACCGGGCCACAGGGCCCGCAGGGCGCCACCGGCGCCACCGGTCCCCAGGGGCCCCAGGGCCCGAAAGGCGATACCGGCGCCACCGGCCCCCAGGGTCCCCAGGGCCCGAAAGGCGATACCGGCGATACCGGCCCCCAGGGGCCGCAGGGCCCGAAGGGAGACACCGGCGCCACCGGCCCCCAGGGCCCAAAAGGGCCGAAGGGCGATACTGGGGCCACCGGTCCACAGGGTCTGCAGGGCGATACCGGCGCCGCCGGCCCCCAGGGGCCGCAGGGCCCGAAAGGCGACACCGGCGATACCGGCCCCCAGGGGCCGCAGGGCCCGAAGGGAGACACCGGCGCCACCGGCCCCCAGGGGCCGCAGGGCCCAAAGGGAGACACCGGCGCCACCGGCCCCCAGGGTCTGCAGGGCGATACCGGCGCCACCGGCCCCCAGGGGCCCCAGGGCCCGCAGGGCGAGCCGGGCGCGGACGCCGTGATCCCTGCGAATCGCGTGTCCTCCCTGAATGACGTCCCGCTGGCCGGCATCCAGGTCATCGACGCGGTGGGCGCGCCGGTTTACGTGGGGGACGTGACGCAGTACGCAGCCTATGGCCTGACGGATACCGGCTGGTATGTGTTCGCCCGGATCCTGGCCCCGGACGGCGCCGCGGTATCGCAGCAGACCGCCGTGTCCGGCGCCGCGGGCAGCATCTGCACGGTGGGCGCGGACCACGTCGACGTGGCGGTGCGGTTCTCCGTGGCGGCTGTTTCGCAGATCGTGACGGTGGCCTGGAGCGCCTCGGTGCAGGACGCTTTCGTCTTCAAGGCCACCGACCTGGCGGTGCGGAACCTGGATTACCGCAGCACGTTTTACGTGTACGACATCGCGCCGTACCGGACGTGGACCTACGCGCTCACCACGGACGCCACGTTTGTCGCCGGGAAAAACTATTACACCGAATCCGGCGGGGAGTATACGCTCGCGGAGGTGACGGCGGGGGACACGGTTCCGGCGAACACCTATTACGTGCATACCAAGCTGACTTTCAGCGGCATGATCCGGAACGTCACCTACCGGCTGAATGAAATCGTGGACGCCCCTGTCGAGGTCGCGCTCCCGGCCGTGCCGGACGACGGATACGGCGCGTGGTTCGAGATCCAGCTGCGGTTCGACGCAAACCGCAGCGTCACGCTGCTGCCGCCGGATAACACCGTCAAGGTCGGCGCGGCGAACACCCAGGGCCTGACGGCCGGGATCAATGTGCTGGATATGACGTTTTCGCAGGTGGACGGCGTGAAGCTCTGGACGCTGCTGAACACGCATACCAATATTCCGGCATAAGAAAGGAGCGTGCGGGGATGGCTCAAAAATGGACCTATGAAAAGATCGATCCGGAGACGGGAAAAATCAAATACGCTCCGACGAACGATCCCACCGGAGAGATCACCGGGCGTCACGTGTTCGGGCTCACTGCCTGGTTTGACGAGCACCCGGAGGAGCGGATAGCGCTGGGATGGATCAAACATATCCGCACGAACGCCAAAGATATTGACTACAACCGCCAAACCCAGTACCTGGCCCGGTCTGTCCGGTGGATCGATGATTACACCTGCGAGGACGTGTACCACGTGATGGACAAAAGCGAGGAAATGATGCGCCTGGAAGAGCTGACCCGCGGCGGGTTATTTGGCGATGCCGACGCCATCGGATGGGGAGGCGATGAGGTATGATGGACCTGAACGTCATGGCGGAAATCCAGCATGAAAAGGCCCGGGAGATCACCGCCGGGCCGCCGGAAATGGACGCCGAAGGGCAGGAAATGGCCGAGGAAAAACGCAAGACGTTTGACCTGCCGACGAACGCGGCCACGATTGACCCGCTGCGGTAAGGAGGGATGCGCTGTGTATAATATCGTGCTGGTGACATCCAAAGGGGACGTGGACTGCGGCCCCGCGTGCATGGTCATGCTGCTTAAGTATTACGGCGTGGATGTGACGCTGGACGAGATGATCGCCGAATGCGGCGCGCGGATCGGCGGCTGCACCGGTATGGACCTGCTGCGTGTGGGCCGCGCGCACGGGCTGGACATGACCAGCTACCGGATGGAAGCGGCGGAGCTGATCCGGCAGGACCGGCCCGGGATCTGCTGGTGGACCTATAATCATTTTGTCGTGTTCTGCGGGCTGAATAGCAGCGGCAACGTCGTGATCGCCAACCCGGGCAGGGGAAGATATGCGCTCGACCCGGAGAGCTTCGGAAAACTGTTCAGCGGCGTCAGCTTCTGGAACGGCATTCCGGAAACCCTGCCGGAGGACGAGGAGGCCACCGCCCAGGATTACGAAGCAGCGCTGGAGCAGCTGGGGGTGAGCCTGTGAAGCGGACGCACCTGACGAGCGCCGTCCAGGCGCGCCTTACAGCCGTGGATGAGGCGCTGGCCACGCTGCCGGACGAAAGCGCCGTGGACGCCCTGGCGCTGTTCCCTGCGTGGCGCCCCGGCGAGAAATATCCGGTAAATTACCGGCTGAAACATGCCGGGAAGCTGTACCGGGTCATCCAGCCGCATACCTCCCAGGAGGGCTGGGAGCCGGACAAAACCCCCGCGCTGTTTGTGGAGGTGGCAAAGCCCGGCGAGATCCCCGTCTGGAAGCAGCCGACCGGCGCGCAGGACGCGTACATGACCGGGGACGAGGTCCGTTATCCGGGGAAAGAGGATCCGGTCTGGGTCAGCACCGTGGACCATAACGTCTGGGAGCCGGGCGTTTACGGCTGGATCCTGAAGGAATAAGCAAGAATAATACGGAGGAGAAAAGCATGTGGAAAAAGCTCGTTGAAGCCCTGGCCGCCGTCGGCGGCGCCATCGCGTCATTTTTCTGCGGCCTGCCGCCCATCATCTGGGTGCTGCTGGCCGTGATGAGTCTGGATTATATCACAGGCATTATCTGCGGTCTGATGGGCAAAAGCCCCAAAACCGCCAACGGCGGCCTGGAGAGCCGCGCCGCGTTCATAGGGCTCATGAAAAAAATGCTGATCGTGTTTGTGGTGCTGCTGGCCGCCTTGCTGGACCGGGCCGTGACCATGGGCGCCGGCATCGAATTTGATGCGGTAGCCGGCGCGACGTGCCTGTGGTTCATCGCCTCGGAGGGCATGAGTGTGCTCGAGAACGCCGCTGCCATGGGCGTGCCGATCCCGCATATCCTCCTGCAAGCCCTGGAGCTATTCAAAAGCAAAGGCGGGGAACCGCCCAACACCGATTCGCAATGATTCGTACTGTTTCGCGTTGACGATTGCCCCGCCCCGGCGGGGCGTTTTTTTGTTAGCATTTCCATTAGCAAAACGGATGCTTATAAGTGCCTATAAATGCACTCGCGGCCCAATCAAAAACGGCAGCTAAACGCCCGGAAACGGCTTATTTTCCAACAAAAAACCGCCCCTTTACAGGGCGGTTTTCGTGTTTGAATTGATGATATTATGATGTGAAAGACGAATTCTTCTCCCTGCCGCTCTTCCCGCCCGCTACCCTGTGCGACGAGGACGCCTACAACAGCCAGAATTGCGGCAACTGCAATAACTGCGGCAACTGCAACAGCTGCGGCGGCTGCGGGAACGGCTGCCGCCGCTGCGGGAACTGATATACACGCGCATCTTACGGGGGCCGGAAGGCCCCTTTTTCGTATGATTTTGTAAAATATTTCAGAATTGTGTAGAAAAATTGAAGATTGTGTTGTATAATGATGACGGAAGGAGGCTGCTTATGACGGATTATCAGATCGAAGCCCGGAAACCGAGGCGCAGAAGCGGCAGGCTGAGCCTGTGGCACCGGTTCGTGCTGCTGGTGGGTTACGCGGCCATCCTGTACGCCGTGGTCCGGGGCGCGGTGTACGTATTGGTGCTGCTGGAGGGCATGAGGCAATGAAGCGCGCAGGCAAGGCGCTGCTGCGGGTGGCTGGGCTGGCGCTGGGCATCACCCTGGCGGTATTCCTGATCCGCTGGGGATGGGGCTGGTTCAGCGGCAATATGCTGCAGGGAAAATATGAGCGGGCCACGGAGATCATCGCCCACGAGATCCAGCGGGTGGGCGAACTGACGGCGGTGAAATACACCGACAGCTCCGTGATGCACAGCAGCACGAAGGCCCTGCTGATCGGAGACGTGCAGACGGTGTCCGTTCCGTATACGTACGAGATCGGCCTGGGCGTGCATCTCAACGGGGTCGCGGTGGCCGCGGGGGAGGACGGGCTGGTTTTCACGGTGCCGGATGCCGTCATGACGTACGACAGTTTTCAGGTGACGGGAAAGCCGGAAGTCAGCGATTTTCTTTATCCCCTCAGCGAAGACCGCTATCAGCAGATGCTGGACGAGCAGGCGGCGGAATGCAGGAAAAAATATCTGGAGGACCCGGCCTGCCTGGAAAACGCCTGGCAGGAGACCTGCGGGCGCATCCGGCAGCTGGCAGAACAGTGGACCGGGGAGGAACTGACGGTGACGTTCCAAAAACCCATTGAAAATACAACGGCGGGGGGTTGACAACCCTCCTTTTTTGTGGTAGAATCCTTTTCGGCTTTGAAAGAGCCTGTGCCGTAGACAGCCGGTATCCGCAAGGATCTAAAGGGCGCTGCCCGCCTGCCGAGGTGCAAAGGAAAGTGATTTGTATGCTCTCCCTTGCGCGGCGCAAGGGTTTTTCTTTTACTCTGAGCCATTGAGGAGGTGTAAATGGAAAAATGAGCAAGAACCGTGACATGAAGGTCGAAAAGGTCGCTGAGATCGTGGAAAGGCTGAAGGGCGCCGAGTCCGTCACCCTGGTGAGCTACAGCGGGCTGACCGTGGAGCAGGATACCAACCTGCGCCGCGCCTGCCGCGAAAACGACGTGGACTACTGCGTGCTCAAGAACCGGCTGGTGAAGCTGGCGCTGCAGCAGGTGGGTGTCGAGGGCCTGGACGATCTGCTCAACGGCCCCAACGCGTTCGTCTTCTCCAAGAAGGACCCGGTCAGCGGCCCCAAGGCCGTGGCCCAGTTCATCGAAAAGAACAAGCTGGAGTCCCTCAAGATCACCGGCGGTATCTTTGAAAACAAGGCCGCCGATGAAAAGACCATGTTGAAGCTGAGCAAGATGCCCGGCAAGGACGAGCTTATGGCGACCCTGGTGGGCTGCCTGATGAGCCCCGTTTCCGCCCTGGTGGCCGTGCTTGGCGAAATCGCAGAAAAGAAGGAAGCCGCCTGATGAGCGGCGCGGCCTGAAGGCCGCATGAAAACACTTACCGATCTGAAATAAAAATGGAGGAAAAGAAAATGTCCGTTCAGGAAATTATTGAAGCCATCGAGAAAATGTCTCTGATGGAAGTCAACGAACTGGTTGAAGCTCTGAAAGAAAAATTCGGTGTTACCGGCGCGATCGCCGTGGCCGGCGGTGCCGGTGCCGGCGCTGCCGCCGCCGCTCCCGCGGAAGAACAGACCGAATTCGACGCCATCCTGGTGGATGCCGGCTCCGAAAAGATCAAGGTCATCAAGGCTGTGCGCGAAGTCGTGTCCGGTCTGGGCCTGAAGGAAGCCAAGGAATTCGTGGAATCCCTGCCCAAGCCCCTGAAGGAAGGCGTCAGCAAGGAAGAGGCCGAAAAGGTCAAGGCCCAGTTCGCCGAAGTGGGCGCGAAGGTCGAAATCAAATAAGATATTCGCAAAGGCCGCCGCGGGAAACCGCAGCGGTCTTTTTTTGCGCGGAAAACTGCTTGGGATCGGTTGATTTTTTCGGAGAAACAGGGTAAAATAATATATCATGATTTTTTCATGATACCAATGACGCAAGGAGGGGTTGACGCACATGGAACAGAATTATGTATTCATGACGGACAGCGACAGCGACCTGCTCTTTTCCATCGCCGATGAAAAGCAGATCCCCGTTGTAAAAATGCCCTATACGCTGGACGGCGTGGAATACCTGGATGATAACGGCCGCGCCGGCATCGAGGAGGATTTTTTCCATAAGATGGAAGCCGGGGCCACACCCAATACGTCCCTGCTGCCCACGGCCGCGTATCTGGAGTATTTTGAGCCCATCCTGAAAGAGAAGGACCTGCTGTTCATCGCCTTCTCCTCCCAGATGAGCGCCACCATCAATAATATTTTCGAGGCCCGGGAGCAGCTGCTGGAGAAGTATCCGGAGCGGAAATTCATCGTGGTGGATACCCTGAGCATCTCCGGCCCCCAGTCGCTGCTGATCCTGGGCGCCCACGCACTTTACGAGCAGGGCAAGTCCATGGAGGAAGTGGAGCAGTGGGTGAAGGACAACCGGATGCGGGCCCACGCCTGGCTGACGGTGGGAGATCTGAAATACCTGGCCCGGGGCGGGCGCATCTCCTCCACCAGTGCGTTCTTCGGCTCCATGCTGGATATCAAGCCCATCATCTGCATGGGCAAAGGCGGCAAGCTGGACCCCGCGGAAAAGGTGCAGGGCCGGAAGAAGGCGCTGCGCACCCTGGTGGACCGCACCGCCGAATACATTGAGCATCCGGAGGACCAGACCGTGCTCATCATGCAGGCCGACGTGAAAGAGGAAGCCCAGCGGGTGGCGGAAATGCTCCGGCAGCGCATCCCCGGCATCCGGGATATCCGCATCCAGGCGGTAGGCCCCGTCATCGGCGCGCACTGCGGCCCCGGCACCCTGGCCATCTGCTTCATGGGCAAGGAACGGGCGATCTGATGGACAGGAACGAAGAAAAACAAAACATGCGCATGATCATTGATCCTGCCCTTCCGCAATGGAAGGGCAATTTTCACTGCCATACCACCGGCAGCGACGGGTGGTTGACCCCGCGGGAAGCGGCAGCGCAGTACAGAGCCGCGGGCTATGATTTCCTGGCGATCACCGATCATCGCCGGGTCACCGACCCCGCCGAAGCGGAAACGGACCTGCTCCTGATTCCCGGGGTGGAGCTGGATTACCGCGTGGAGACCGGCCATGCTCAGGCGGTGCATATCATCGGCGTGGGCGTGCATCCGGGGATCATGCAGGACCCCGCCGCGCTGGCATCGCCCCAGCAGGGCGTCGACGCCATCCGGGCCTGCGGCGGCCTGGCGATCTTCGCCCACCCCGCCTGGAGCCTGAACGATCCGGAAACCATTAAAAGCCTGAAGCATTTGAGCGCCGTGGAGATTTACAACCGCTGCTCCGATTTTCCCTGGAACGCCCGACGGGCCGATTCCTCCGAGGTGATCGACCTGTGCTTTGCCGACGGCTTCCTTTTGCCGATCGTGGCCGCGGACGACGCCCACCGGTACAACGGCGACCAGTGCCACAGCGCGGTGATCGCATGCGCGGAAGCGTGCACCCGGGAAAGCATCCTGGACGCGCTGGATAAAGGGAACGTGTACGGCAGCCAGGGCCCGCGGATCACAAAAATGAAGATCGAGGACGGCGAGGTGGCGCTGAAATGCACACCCTGCCGGAAGGTCATTTTCTATTCCGACGCCATTTATTCCCGGGAACGCACCCTGTCCGGGGAGGACATCACGGAGGCGCGCTACCGCCCGCTGCCCCGGGAAACCTATATCCGTGTGGAAATCGAGGACGAAAACGGCCTGCGGGCCTGGTCGTCGCCGGTGAGGCTGTGATGGATGATATTGATATAAAAGGCGGGGGATGGGTTCTTTGGCGCCCAAAGAATCCCCCCCCGCGCCCCCACCAAGAAAGGCGGCTGGGGAAGAACTGATATTATTATATCTCAGTTGTCCCAGCTGGTTTTCGGAAGGGGCACGGGGGAACCGCTTTTGACACAAAAGCGGTTCCCCCGTAAAATATCCCCGTTATTATTTCCTCAATATGCCTTTGCAAAATACATGACCTTCTTCGCCTTGCGTCCGCAGCAGACGCAGGTATCGCCGAAGGGGGTCTGGTCGAAGGGCATGTTGCGGGAGGTGGCGGCGGTTTCGGCCTTGATCTTATCCTCGCAGGCCTGGTCGCCGCACCACATGGCCCGGGCGTAGCCGCCGTTCACCTGCGCCTTGAGCTCCTCGTAATCGTGCACGTCTTTGGTGTGGCTGAGGCGGAATTCGTCGGCGATGCGGTACATGTTCTGCTGGATATCATCCAGCAGTTTTTTGATTTCATCGGCCAGGCTGTCCAGGGGAACGGCGGTCTTTTCAAAGGTATCCCGGCGCATCACGGTGGCCACGCCGTTTTCGATGTCCTTGGGCCCGATCTCCACCCGGACGGGCACGCCCTTGAGCTCCCATTCGTTGAATTTCCAGCCGGGGGATACGTTGTCCCGGTCGTCCAGTTTCACGCGGATGCCGGCGGTCCTGAGCGCCTCGAACGCTTCCTTGCACTTTTCCATCACGCCGCCCTTGTGGGCCGCGATGGGCAGGATCACCGCCTGATACGGGGCGATCATGGGGGGCAGCTTGAGGCCGCGCTCGTCGCCGTGGGTCATGATGATGGCGCCGATCAGCCGGGTGGAAACGCCCCAGCTGGTTTCGTGGCAGTATTCCAGCTTGCCTTCCTTGCTCAGGTACTGGATCTCGAAGGGCACGGAAAAATTGGTGCCGAAATTGTGGCTGGTGCCGGCCTGCAGGGCTTTGCCGTCCTGCATCATGGCCTCCACGGAATAGGTGGCCCGGGCGCCGGCAAACTTTTCCTTGTCGGATTTCTGCCCGGCGAACACGGGAATGGCCAGGTTCTTTTCGCAGAAGGTTTTATACACGTTCAGCATCTGCTGGGTTTCTTCCTCGGCTTCCTCGGCGGTGGCGTGGACGGTGTGGCCCTCCTGCCACCAGAATTCCGCGGTGCGCAGGAAGGGCCGCGTGGTCTTTTCCCAGCGCATGACGGAGCACCACTGATTGTATTTCAGCGGCAGATCGCGGTAGGATTGCACCCATTTGGAAAACATGGTGCAGAAAATGGTTTCGCTGGTGGGGCGGACGGCCATGCGTTCCTGCAGGGGCTCGGTGCCGCCCTGGGTGACCCAGGCCACCTCGGGAGCGAAGCCCTCCACGTGGTCCGCTTCCTTGAGCAGCAGGGATTCGGGGATCAGCATGGGCATGGAGACGTTCTCATGGCCCGTATCCTTGAACATCTGGTCCAGCTGCTCGTGGATCAGCTCCCAGATCCGGTTGCCGTAGGGCTTCATGGCCATGCAGCCCCGGACGGGGGTGTAGTCCATCAGGTCCGTCTGGGTGACTACGTCGGTATACCATTGGGAGAAATTTTCATCCCGGGGGGTGATGTGCTGCACGAATTCCTGTTTCTTTTCCTTTGCCATGGGAAACCCTCCTCCAAAAAATGACCCTTCGTCCTGTGCAGGGACGAAGGGATGCTTCGCGGTACCACCTTGCTTGGCGTTTCGATGAACGCCCGGCTTTCCTGCTCTGTAACGGGAGCGCCCGGCGGGGATTGGCCGCGGCCCACGGGCGGGATGCCTGCCTGCGCGCTTTCAGCCGACGGCGCGCTCTCTTTTTTCTGGCGGCGTTTTTCCCGTGGATTGCCTGTAAACAAGGGCATTATACAGGAAGGGCGCGAAAAATGCAAGGGGATGGGCGAAATTATCGTTCATGGGCCGCGGCGTTTACCATCCGGGGTTCTGCGCGGCGTTCATGGCCTGGGTCAGGGAGGACATGGCGGCGGTCAGGGCGTCCAGGGTGGGATTGGATTCGATCACGCCCGACAGATGGGACATGGCCTGGGAAAGCCCGGCGTAGGCGGGCTGATCCGGCGACAGGGAATTGAGGATCAGCTGCGCGCTGCCCAGCAGCATCCGGGCGTCCGAAACCATGTTCTGCACCAGGCCCTGATCGTAGGGGCTGACGGTCCCTCCGCCCACGGGGAAGGAGGAGGTCTGATGCAGCAGGCAGGTGCGGCTCTGCAGCAGGGCCGCGTTCGCATTGCTGTCCGCGGTGAGGCGCAGGGCGGCGTATTCGCCCAGGTAATCGGCCAGGACGGAGGCGTAGGCGGTATTGGTCAGGTCATAGAGAGGATGGCCCACCGGCAGGATCACCACGCCCTTGGAGGAATGGCTGGGGCAGTAGGGGGTGGCCAACATGCCGCTCTGGGAGCAGACGTCCAGCACGTAATGCATCTGGCAGGATACCTGGGGGGCGGTTTCCGCGGGCCAGTAATCGGTGGTGGTGCCGTAATCCATGGCGTCGTTGCGGCAGGCGTCCGTGGCCAGCTGGCCGGATACGTTGCAGGTGGTCACTCTGACCAGGCCGCACTGCTCCGGCGTGTAGGACAGGATATCCTGGTTGGGCCGTCCCTTATGGATGGGCTCCATGAACGCCTTCCACAGCTTGGCGGCGCTGTTGCCGCCGGTGGTCTTGGAGGAAAGGGCCTTGTAATTGTCGTGGCCGATCCAGACGGAGGCGCAGTAGTACCCCGTCATGCCGCAGAAGAACACGCCCTTCTGATCCGAATTGGTGCCGGTCTTGCCCGCCACGGTCTGGCCGGAGATCTTCGCCGAGGTGCCGGTGCCCTTGGAGACCACGTCCTTCATCATGTCGATGGTCAGCCAGGCAGTGGAGGGCTTGAACACCTGCCGCCGGATCTGGCTGGTATGGGCGTCGTAAAGGATGTTCTGATTGCTGTCGGCGATGCCCAGGAACGTGACGGGGGACTGATACACCCCGCCGTTGCCCAGCACCCCGAAGGCCACCGCCATTTCCACCGGGGAAATGCCGGAGGAGCCCAGGGCCAGGCCGAAGGGCGTTTTGTTGATGTGCTTTTCGGAAACGCCCAACCGCAGCAGGAAATCCGCGCTGCGCTCCACGCCCACAAAATTCATCAGGCAGTAGGCCGCGGCGGTGTTGTCGCTGCGGGTGATGGCGGTGCGGATGGTTTCCGGCCCGCGATAGGAGGAGCCGCCGTAATTCTGGGGCCAGGTATCCTTGCCGTCGCTGCCGGTATACCCCCGGATGGGCACGGGCATATTGTAGAGCACCGTGCCGCCCCCGGCGCCCAGCTCGATGGCGGGGGCGTAGACGGCGATGGGCTTGATGGCAGAGCCCACGGGCATGTTCATGTCCGCCGCGCGGTTCAGCGTCTTGCGTTTCTGGGGCGCGGTGCGGCTGCCCACGATGGCCTTGATCTCGCCCGTGCGGTAGTCCAGCACCACCGCCGCGGCCTGGGGCTGGATGATCTCGTCGAAGGTGCCGTCCGCGTTCCGGGCGCGGTAGATCTTATCGGAGGGATCCCGCAGGGCGGGGTAATCCGAATAATTCTGCAATGTCTGCTCCACGGTTTTCTGGATGTCCGTATCCAGGGCCAGATAGACGTGGTAGCCCCCGGTGCGCAGCTCCGTTTCCATTTTATTGCGGTTCTGGGGCGTATCCTCCAGGCCGTTGAGGGTCAGCAGGGTCCTGATCACGTCCCGGATGGCGTATTCCACGTAATGGGCGTAGGGATACAGCTCCGTGGAGGAGGGGGAATTCTGCAGCACCCGGGCGGTGGAGGGGTCCAGCGCGGCCAGGTATTCTTCGTGGGTGATGAACTGGTTTTCATACATGCAGCGAAGCACGTAGTCCGTCCGGTCGTTGGTGATTTTGGCGTAATCGGTGGTGTCGCTCTGGCGGGTATAGTAATTGCGGCGGGGGTTATAGTAATAGGGGTTGTTGGTCATGCCGGCCAGCATGGCGCATTCCCGCAGCGTCAGGTCCTTGAGGTTGTCCCGGCCGAAATAGCCGAAGGCGGCCACCTTGACGCCGTAATAGTCTTCGCCCAGATAAATGGTGTTCAGGTACGCCTGCAGGATCTCCTGCTTGGTATAGCGCGTTTCCAGCTGCATGGCCAGGTACGCTTCCTGGATCTTGCGCTTGTAGGACTGCTCGCTGGACAGGAGGGTGTTTTTGATCAGCTGCTGGGTGATGGTGCTTCCGCCCTGCTGGGAGCCGGATACGGAATTGGCGATGAACGCGCCCACGATCCGCTTCACGTCCACGCCGTTGTGGGTGTAGAACCGGGCGTCCTCCACCGCCACAAAGGCGTGCTGCAGGTCCAGGGGCATGGAATCGATGGAGACCATGATGCGGTTCTCGGAGCCCTTGTATTCGGTGATCAGGTTCCGGTTGGCGTCGTAGATAAAGGAGGTCTGGGCCTGATCGTCGATGGCGCTCAGGTCCAGGGTGGGGGCGGTTTCCATGTACGCCTTGGCGATGCCCACGATGGCGCCCAGCCCCGCCAGGCCGAAGATCAGCACCAGCAGCACCAGCACCCGGACGGAATTGACCAGCACCCCCAGCACAAAGGAGGGGCGGCGGGTGCGGGGCTTGAAAATGGTGCGTTTGCGGGGACGGTCCTCCGCATCGGACGCGCCGTCGCCCAGCCAGCTGCCCGCGGGCGCGCCGGGGGGCTCCTGATACATGTCCTCCCCGGGCGCGGGAAAGCCTTCTGCGTCCGGGACGGGTTCGTATTCCTGCGGCGGCTCCTCCGCCGGGACGGGATCGTAAGCCGCTTCCTGCGGTGGGACGCCGTCTCCGGCGTCTTCCTGCTGCGGGTATGCTTCAAAAGCGCCGTCCTGTCCGGCGGCGTATGGTTCCTGTTCCTGCGGGGCCCCGCTGCTTCCGGCGATTTCTTCTTCGCCGGGGAAGGGCGCCTCCGCCGCGGCCTGCAGCAGCGCGTCGGACTGCTGCCAGTCGCCGCCGTCTTCCCATTCGGGCGGATCGTCCGGCAGGGCGGGAAAATCCCGGTCAGGCTCCGGGGGAAGGTTTCTGTTCACGCGATACCTCCTGACGCAAAGCGCTTGCGTGCGTTCATTATACCACGGATGGGCGGATTGTGACAAGCGCCGCACCCATATAACGGGCATGGCGGCGGAATTCATGCAGGAAAGGGGTCACAGATCGGTTTCCCGGAAACGAAAGCAGCGGCAGGCGGCGGCCAGAAAAACGCACAGCAGGCCGGGCAGCGCATAGATCAGCAGGCGGGTGAACAGATACATGCCCAGCAGGAGTGCACCGTACCAGGCGTATTTTTTCGCCCGCCGCCGCTCCAGCACCAGGGGCAGGATCCGCGGCGCGCGCTTCTCCCTGCGCCGTTTTCCCAGCGCCACCAGGTCCCTGTCCCGGGCCGGGTGCGCCCGCCCCAGCAGGCCCAGCAGCGTTTCCCGGGAAAGGATCGTTACGGGCAGGGGCCCCCGGGCCTGTTCCCGGGCCTGCTGGGAAACGGCGCAGGGCGCGCAGAGCACCGCCCGCACGGCCTCCGATGCCCGGGCGTACCGCTGGAGGGAGAGCACGTGATCCGCCGTAACGCAGGACGCGGGGGACAGCTGCAGGAAGGAAAGCAGCAGCTTTTCTCCCCGCAGGCGGCAGATCACGCCTTCGCTGCCGGTGCGCAGCAATTCCAGGGGACGGCCGACGCTCAGGAGCACCGCCGCTTCAAAATGGGCTTGGGCCGGGGGACGCAGCAGCATTTCCTCCAGCGCCATTTCGCCCCCCAGCTGCTCCCGCAGCCGCTTTTCCCTGCGGTTGAGCCGGTCGTCCCGGGTCTTGCGGCGGATGAGGAGCACCAGCGCGTACAGCGAAAGCCCCGCCGGAAAGACGGGCAGGCTGAGCCCCCAGAGCATGAGGAACCAGCCCAGGCTCAGCGCCAGCGCCAGAAAATGAAAGCCCAGGCCGTCCATGGCCGCGGCGAAACGCGACCGGCGCAAATATTCCTGCATTCTGCCGTCCCCCCCTCTTTTCAGAATGGACAAAATGTTGTATACTATACGCAGGAGATGATCACATTTGAGGCGGCTGGGCGTTTTGGCGGGCTCCTTTGATCCCGTGCACGAAGGGCATATCGCCCTGGCGGAGGAAGCGAAACGCCGCGCGGGGCTGGACGGCGTGGTGCTCCTGCCCGTTGCCAGAACCGCCCCAAGGGACGCAGAAGCCCCGGCCCAGGACCGGCTGACCATGTGCCGCATCGCCGCGGAGGAAAAAGAATGGATCACCGTTTCCCAGGCGGGAATGACCGGCAGCGCCCGGGCCCTTGCGGATTTCCTGGGACCCCTGCGGCGGGAATACCCGTGCAGCCGCTTTACCTGGATCCTGGGGGCGGACGAAGATGCCGGGCTGCCGGAGGGCCGGGACAGGGACAGGCTGCTTGCCGAATGTGATTTTATGACCGCGCCGGGGAACGGAGAAACGTCAAGCGCAAAGATCCGCGCCATGACCGCGGCGTATGCGGACGCGCCGGGCCTGAACCGGCGGGTGCTGTGCTATCTGGCCCAGCGGGGCCTGTACCAGAAGGACCTGCTGCCTAAGCTCAGGACCATGATGAACCCCCGGCGCTTCCAGCACGCCCTGGGCGTGCGGCGGGAGGCGGTGCGCCTGGCGGATCTGCACGGCGCGCCCGTCCAGCGCTGCGCCCTGGCGGGGCTGCTGCACGACTGCGCCAAGGGCATGCCCGTGAAGGAGATGGACCGGGTGGCCCGGGAAAACAAGCTGGTCGACGACGAAAACATGTACGGCTCCGGCGCCCTGCTCCATGCCCCCGTGGGGGCGTACCTGGCCCGGAAGGAATTCGGCGTGGGGGACGAAGAAATCCTGAACGCCATCCGCAGCCACACCATCGGCCGGGCGGGCATGACGAAGATGGAGCTGGTGATCTTCGTGGCCGACGCCACGGAGGAAGGCCGGGAAAACTACGAGGGCCTGGATGCGATCCGGTATCTGGCGGACAGATCGCTGCCGGCGGCCGCGCTCAAATCCATGCAGCTCACCCAGGATTACCTGCGCAGCACGGGCCGCCCGTTTTTCCCCGCGGCGCTGCGGGCGCGGGAATATCTGGAGAGCATACTGACCGCGAATGAAAAGGCGCTGCTTGCGTCTGTGGGATAAAGAAAGAAAAAAAGAAGGAGGACGGGACATGGAGAACAACGGCCTGGCACTGCGAATCGCAAAGATCCTCTACGACAAGAAGGCATTGGATATCACGGTGCTGCACGTGGGGCACCTGACGGTGATCACCGATTACATGGTGATCGCGTCCGGGCGGTCCTCCCTGCAGGTGAAGGCCCTGGCGGACGACGTGGACGACGCCCTGGCGGAAGACGGCGTGGCCCTGCGCGCCCGGGAAGGCCAGGGGGAAGGGCGCTGGATCGTGCTGGACTACGGCACGGTGCTGGTGCACATCTTCCATCCGGAGGACCGGCAGTTCTATCATCTGGAGCGGCTCTGGGAGGACGGGCAGAACCGCATCCCGCTGCCCTTTGAAGAGGCGGAACAGAAGCCCGGCTCGGAAGCCAACGCATGAATATACAAATCTATGCCCTGAAGAAAAATTTCGATACCCAAAAGGCGGAGCGCTTTTTCAAGGAACGGCGCATCGCCTATCAGCTGCTGGATCTGAAAAAGCATAAACTGGGACGGCGGGAGATCGAATTATTCGCCCGCCGCCTGGGCATACAGAACCTGGTGGACCGGGACAACCCGGAGGTCAGATCCCATCCCGTCGCCTATACGGACGACGAGGGGTATATTTTGGAAACGCTGCTGGAAAACCCGCGTTTTCTGCGCACGCCCATCGTGCGCTGCGGCGAGCAGGCCACCCTGGGCGCGGATGAAAAAGCCTGGGCGGCCTGGATCGCCCGGGAGGGAGGAAAGTAAATACCATGTATTGCGATCAATGCAAGCGGCTGACGGAAGCGGAAGACCGCTGCCCTTTCTGCGGAAACAGAAGGCTGCGCGAGCCGGCGGACGAGGACTGGTGCCGGGTGTACGAGGGCATTCAGCTCTGGGCGGATATGGTCTGCGACGTGCTCAAACAGAATGAGATCCCCAGCCTGGCCCAGTCCAGCCGGGGTGCGGCCATGGCGGTCCTGACGGGGTTGTATTCGGATACCTGCGAGGTATACGTGGCCTATAAGGATTACCCCCGGGCGGACGAGATCGTGCGGGAGCTGTTTTCCCCGGACGCGGTGGTGGAAGACGGGCCGGACGGACCGGACGGAGAAACCGAGGAAGAAGAACCGTAATTCATTCAATATATATAAAGGCTGGGGGAAACCGTTCTTTCAATCGGAAAGGGCGGCTTCCCCCAGCGTGTTTTTATCCCGGATATAAGTGCATTCGTTGCCCGGCGTTTCGCCGGGACGCTTGGCGGGGCGGGCCCCCGGGGCGACGGACTGCAATCGCATGCCCAGCCGTTCCATTACGCGCCGGGAGGCGGCGTTCCTTTCGTCGCAGTGGGCGATCACGCGCTTTGCCCCGTACAGGCGGAAGCCCAGCTCCATCACGGCGCGGCCCGCCTCGGTGGCGTAGCCCCGGCCCCGGCGTCTGGGCAGCAGGATCCAGCCGATCTCGGCGGTGTCCGCGTCGACGGCTTCCACGCTGGCGTCGCCGATCGCTTCGCCGGTATCACGGAGACAGACGCAGTATTCCCGCGCCAGGATGGGATCGCGCCGCCAGGATTCCAGGGCGTAGGCGAGGAAGCGGCGGGCGTCCTCCTCCGGCGTTATGCCTGGCCGGCCCCAGAAGTACAGGTAGCGGGTCGTTTCCGGATCGAAGGAAATGGCGCGGATCAGGGGCGCGTCCGTTTCCTCAAAGGGCCGCAGCAGCAGCCGCGGGGTGAGAACGGTCAAAAACGGATCAGCCATAAACACTCCCAAAAAAGAGCAGCCGCCTGGCAGATACCGTCAGGCGGCTGATTGTACCGTGATTACTGGACAGCGGTTTCGACGGGGGCGGCCACGGGATGGACGCTCACCTGCTTGTCGAACTTGCCCTTGCGCTCGAAGCGCATGATGCCGTCGGCCTTGGCGAAGAGGGTATCGTCCTTGCCGATGCCCACGTTCAGGCCGGGATGGATCTTGGTGCCCCGCTGACGGACCAGGATGTTGCCGGCCTTGACGAACTGGCCGTCGGCCCGCTTCGGGCCCAGGCGCTTGCTTTCGCTGTCGCGGCCGTTCCGGGTGGAACCCATACCTTTTTTATGGGCGAAAAGCTGAAGATTGAGCTTCAACATGATTGCTTCCTCCTATACTGAGAGTTCTGTTAGCTGAAGGTATCCGGGGTATTCCTCCCTGAGATCCGAAAGGCCCTGGCGCATGGACTTGAGGATCACCTGCGCGTCGTGCCCGGCATCCCGGGGGAGAGAGATAAGCATGAGCCCGCTTTTGGCCGTTGCCCGGGGCTTCACCCCCGCCACCGTTTCCAGCGCGTTCACGCAGGTGGTGGTAAGGATGGAGACGGCGGCGCAGACGATGTCCTGCCCCGCTTCCGCGAAGCCCGCGTGGCCTTTGCACTCGAAAGAAACGATTTCATCGCCCTTCCAATGCAGCGTAACGCGGATCATGCGGCCGTCAGGCGTTCACGCCGGTGATTTCCACCTGGGTGAAGGGCTGGCGGTGGCCGGCCTTGCGGCGGTAGTTCTTCTTGCTCTTGTACTTGAGGATGACGATCTTTTCGCCCTTGCCGTGACGGATGATCTTGCCGGTGACGGTGGCGCCTTCCACGTAGGGATTGCCCACTTCGATGGTTTCGCCGGAGAGCATCAGGACGGGGAAGGTGACGATATCGCCCGCTTCGTTTTCCAGCTTTTCGATGTAGATGGTGTCGCCCTCGGACACACGGTACTGTTTGCCGCCAGTCGCAATGATTGCGTACATGTGCAGCACCTCCTTATTCTTTGCTCGCCGGGCTTCCGCGGAGGGAAAGGAAAGCATCTTTCAGCCATGGGGCAGCGCATGGGCGCGTTTGAGGAGCCCCTCCCGAGCGGCTTACCGAAAAATATTATCACAGGGCGCGGGGAATGTCAATCTTTTTTCTGCGGAAAAACGGCTTTCTTTCAAATTATTTCAGGGAAAACCGTCATTCTGCGGCGCGGCGGGCGTCCGCGGTTTTTGGGATACGGCGGAGCTGCAATGCGTCCATTTCCCGGGAAAGGATGAGGGCCTGCGCAAGACTGCCCCGGCTGAAGGCTTCTTCGATGCGTGCGCGCAGGCGTTCCGCTTCCTGCGGGGCAGCGACGTGGGTTTCCGATTGCTGGTTCATAGCGATCCTCCTTTGCATGCTGAAGCGGTGGGACGGAGTCCTTTGCCGTCGAAAAAAGCATACGCCCATCGAAGGAAAAAACGCAAGGGAAAATCCTGTCGAATCCCGTCGGATACACCGTATTTCGTTCGACACGAAGCGACACCCACAAAATATGGGGGATCAGGAGCGCGCGCAGGAAGAACACAGGCCCGTCCGCGGTGATTGTATTTCCTTTGTTTTTTCAAAACAGGGGGGATTGCGCTTTCGCTCGGCGGGGCGTATGATAATACCCGTGATGTACGGGATTTGCCCGGCGGGCAAAAAACGTCCCACAAATACAGAAACGGATCAAGAAAGGAAGAACTGCCATGGAACGTGTGTATAATTTTTCTCCCGGACCTTCCGCCCTGCCGCTGCCTGTACTGGAAAAGGTGAAGGAAGCGCTGCCCGTTTACATGGACGCCGGCATGAGCGTCATGGAAATGAGCCATCGCAGCCCCATGTACCAGGCCATCATTGACGATACGGAAGCCCGGATGCGTTCCCTGATGCACATTCCGGATACCTACGCGGTGCTGTTCCTTCACGGCGGCGCCACGATGCAGTTCGCCTCCGTGCCCCTGAACCTGGGGATCAAGGGCGAAGCGGATTACATCGACAGCGGCAATTTCGCCCACGGCGCCGCGGGGGAGGCCGCCAAGTACCTGAAGGTGAATACCGTCGCTTCCTCCCGGGAGGATACGTATACCTATATCCCCGATTGGAAGGGCAAGCTGAACCCGGACGCCGATTATCTGCACATCACCACCAACAACACCATTTACGGCACCCATTACGTGGAGCTGCCCGAGGGGAACGCGCCGCTGGTGGCGGACATGAGCAGCAACATCCTGGGGGAAGCGTACGACATCAATAAGTTCGGCGTGATTTACGCCGGCGCCCAGAAGAACATCGGTCCCGCGGGGCTGTGCGTGCTGATCGTGCGCAAGGACCTGCTGGGCCACGCCTCGCCCCTGTGCCCCAAGGTGCTGAACTGGACCACCCAGGCCGAAAACGGCAGCATGCTCAACACCCCCAACACCTTCGGCATCTACGTGGCCGGGCTGTGCATGCAATGGCTGCAGGAGCAGGGCGGCGTGGAAGGCATCGAAAAGGTGAACAAAGAAAAGGCCGCCATGCTGTATGGTTTCCTGGACAACAGCAAGGTCTTTACCGCCACCGCGAAGAAGGAATTCCGCTCTATCATGAACGTCACCTTCGTCACCGGCGACAAGGAAAAGGACGCTGCGTTCGTCAAGTTCGCGGCCTCTCAGGGCCTGGTGAACCTCAAGGGCCACCGCTCCGTGGGCGGCATGCGCGCCAGCATCTACAACGCCATGCCCATCGAAGGCGTGAAGAAGCTGGTGGAGGCCCTGAAAGCCTTTGAAGCGAACGCCTGATCCCGCCGTATGCCGGAGTAAACGCAAAGCCCATGCGCCGGGGACGGAAAGCCCCCGGCATTTTATACAATAAGGAGGACGCCGCCATGTTCAAGATCCAAACGCTGAATAACATTTCGCCCATCATCCACGAAAGCCTCAGCGCCGATATGTATACCGTCTCCAATGAAGAGCCCACCCCGGACGCCATCCTGGTGCGTTCCGCCGCCATGCACGATATGGCGCTGCCGGATTCGCTGCTGGCCATCGCCCGGGCCGGCGCGGGGGTCAACAATATCCCCATCGACAAGTGCTCCGAGCAGGGCATCGTGGTGTTCAACACCCCCGGCGCCAACGCCAACGCCGTGGCGGAACTGGTGATGGCCGGGCTGCTGATGGCCAGCCGCGATATCGCCGGCGGCCTCGCCTGGGTGCAGGAAAACAAGGATCAGCCGGATCTGGGCAAGCTGGCCGAAAAGAAAAAGAGCCAGTTCGTCGGCCCCGAACTGCGGGATAAGAAGCTGGCCGTCATCGGCCTGGGCGCCATCGGCGCGCTGGTGGCCAACGCCGCGGCCCAGGGCTTCGGCATGCAGGTGGCCGGCTACGACCCCTATATCTCCGTGGCCCACGCCTGGGCCCTGAGCCGCGCCATCCATCGGGCCGATTCCATGGAGGACGCCCTCAAGGACGCGGATTACATCACCATCCATATCCCCCTGACCGACGGCACCAAGGGCATGATCAACGCCGCTTTCCTGGGCAGCCTCAAGCCCGGCGCCCGGGTGCTGAATTTCTCCCGGGGCGAATTGGCGGACGCCGAGGCGGTGAAGGCTGCCATTGCCAGCGGGCAGATCGCCGCTTATGTGACGGACTTTTCTTCCCCCGATCTGGCCGGCTCCCCCCACGTGGTCTGCCTGCCGCATCTGGGCGCGTCCACCCCGGAGAGCGAGGAGCGCTGCGCCGAAATGGCCGCTGCGGAGCTGCGGGATTATCTGGAGCGCGGCGTGATCCGCAACAGCGTGAACATGCCGGAGATCTCCCTGGGCATCCCCGAGGGCAGCCGTATCATCGTGATCCATAAGAACGTGCCCGGCTCCGTAAACGGCATCACCGCCCTGATCGCCGGCCGGGGCATCAACATCCAGAACATGCAGAACAAAAGCCGCGGCGACAACGCCGTGACGGTGCTGGAAGTGGCCCAGCATCCGGACGATACCCTGCTGGCCGCGCTTTCCAAGCTCAAGGACGTGGTGCGGGTGCGCCTGGTGTGACAAAAAACACGGTTTTCCCGCCGGATTCTGAGTTTTACGCAAAATAAACCTTGAAATCGGCGGAAAAATCCCCTATAATGCCCATAAGAACTTCAAAAGGCGCTGCGTTTTTCCCCGCAGCGCTTTTCCCGTAAAAGGCCGGGAACGGAGGCGACGCGCAATGAGCTTGCAGGAAATGTTCGGCAGTCTGGTATTTAACGACGACGTGATGCGCCAGCGCCTGCCCAAGGAAACCTACCGCGCGCTGTACCGCACCATTGCGGAGGGGACGGCGCTGGACCCCCAGGTGGCCAGCGTGGTGGCCAACACCATGAAGGACTGGGCCATCGAAAAGGGCGCCACCCACTATACCCACTGGTTCCAGCCCATGACGGGGATCACCGCAGAAAAACACGATTCCGTCCTATCGCCGGTGGAGGGCGGCCGGGCCATCATGGAATTCGGGGGGAAAGAGCTGGTGAAGGGCGAGCCGGACGCCTCCTCCTTCCCTTCCGGCGGCCTGCGG
>JAFZQK010000059.1 GCA_017620455.1 Clostridia bacterium | reverse complement strand
GCCCACAAAGCTGATGGTGCCCCCGATGGACACGCACACCCCGATCAGGATGGAAACCACGATCAGAATGGTCAGCTTCACCCGCTTCACGTTCACGCCCACGTGCCGGGCATTGTCCTCGCCCACGGCGAAGGCGTTCAGCTCCCGGGCGTGGCTCAGCAGCGCGCCGCCGCAGAGGATCAAAGCGGCCAGTAAAATCAGGGCGTAGGCATAGTTGCTGCCGGACAGGGAACCCATGGTCCAGAAGGTGATGGACTTGATTTTGTCCCCGGAAAAGGAAATGACCAGGCTCATGAGCGCCGAGGCGAACATGGAAAAAATCACGCCGATGAGGATGATGGAATGGGTCGAAAAAGACCGGTCCAAAGCATAGGCCAGGGATAGGATCATCATCAGCGAACCGAAGGCGAACGCCATGGCCATGCCCATGGTGCCCGCATAGGGCAGGCCGGGGATGGTCACGCCGAAGGCCAGGGCGATCACCGCACCCAGGGACGCTCCCGCCGATACCCCCAGCGTGGAGCCGTCGGCCAGAGGGTTGCGGAGCAGCCCCTGCATGGCCGCGCCGCACAGGGAAAGGGCGGCGCCCACCATCGCCACGCACAGCACCCGGGGCAGGCGCACCGACAGGATAATGGCCTTGGGCACCCCCTCCGGGATGGGCAGGCTGAAAACGCCCCTCCAGATGGCCGTCAGCGTGCCGCCCACGGGCAAAGAAACGCTTCCCACGCACACGCACAGCAGCATCACCAGCAGCAGCGCCAGGGTAAAGGCCAGATATTCCGCAATTGTAAATTTTTCCGCGTTTTTTTTCAAGCTTTTTTCCTCAGCCATTTTGGGGCGGTATTCTGATTGTGCGGTTCATAGGACGCTTCCGGCCCCTGCCTGTCGTTCCAAGTCAGGAAAGAAGGGGAGCACGGAAAGATACAGCCATTCCATTCAGGGCCCCATAAAGCGCAGGGACGAAAAACTGTACTCTGCGCTCGGGCCGCTGTTCTCCGGAACCTCCGGGATATGAAGCGCGCTTTCCCCGGACAGAAAACGGATGAACGACACAAAGGGGGGAGGGCCGCTGCCAGCCCTCCTTTTTATCTTTTCAGGCAGCGGGAGCCTCGGCCGCTTCGCCGTATACGAAATCGTAGAGGGTCTGGGCGGCATCCCGGAGCCTGGGGCCGGGACGGGAAATTTCGTTGCTGTCGGCGTTCAGGATGGCGTCATTCTGCACGGCTTTCAGCGCATCCCAGCCGGGACGGCCCTTAATTTCCTCCACGGGGGTGGGGCCTTCGCCGTAGTACATGGTAATGGTCACGATATAGTCCGGGTCGCGGGCCAGCACCTGCTCCTCGGAAATAGCGGCCCAGCCGTCCACGTCCGCAAAGGCGTTGGTGAGGCCGCACAGGACAGCCAGCTCGTCCATGAAGGTTCCTTTGCCGGCCGTCCACAGGCCCCACTGGAGGGGGGACACTTCAAAGTACACCGTTTTGCCGGTATTTTCGGCCTGGGCGGCAATGCCCGCAAAGGCGGCCTGCATATCGGCCACCATGGCTTCCGCTTCCGCGTCCTTGCCCATCAGCGCGCCGATCAGGCGGATGGCGGTATATACGCCTTCGATATCCTGGGCGTCGCTGACCACTACCTGGATACCTGCGTTCTGCAGGGCTTCCACCTGTTCGGCGGTCTGGGCCATGGTGCCCATCAGCACTACCTGGGGTTCAAGCGCGATGATCTGTTCGATGTTGGTTTCGTAGCCGCTCTGCACAGAGGGCTTATCCAGCACGGAGGCGGGGTAATCGCAGTATTCGCCGCGGCCCACCAGCGCATCCTCACAGCCCAGGGCGCACAAAATCTCGCAGTCCGCGGCGGTGAGGGCCACGATGCGCTTCGCGGGCTCATTCAGGGTGATCTCCCGGCCCATCATGTCGGTCACGGCCACGCCGCCTTCCGCCAGAGCGGGGCACAGGGACAGCGTCAGCAGGGCGATGAGGAGAAGAGCGACAATTTTTCTGGTCATGGTTCATCCTCCTAAATTCTGTGTTCTGCCAAATGAAACAGCGAGGACGTTTTTTCTTTGCAGGAAAAACGTCCCCCCAGAGGAACACCAACAGACCGTGCAATCATTTGCATGGGTCAAACAGCGTTTCCCATCCCCAGGGGTACGTAACGATGCAAACAGGTCTCCCGGCTTGGCCTCATCCTACTTGCGCGCCTTCCCACGGTTTTTGAAAAAAGGCAAAGCCCGCCTTTTCCGTCCAAACCGCAGTGGCATCATCGCGCGTTCGTCCGCTTCACGGTTACTGGGATAGCCCGGAAATCTCATCCGCGTTCCCATGACGGCCCCCGGAAAACGCCGGCAGCAGCGTTTTCCAAATGCCGCCGCGCATTGCTGCGCAGATGCACCGGCTATTCATTTGTCATATGGAATTATACCCTGTTTGGCAAAGCGCGTCAATGAAAAACGGAAAAAGGGAAAATACAGCGAGTGTACAGACCGAACCTATTGACGGCAGGAAAAATCCATGGTATGATGCAGGCAATTGAAAAAGGAGGATGGCGTCATGAGGACGGTGCACACGAAGAGAATCATGTGTATCAGTATGGGCGGCTGCGGAATGCGGCCCTGTTCATGGCGCGCATGCCGGGCTGTCTGAAGGCGGCCCGTTGCCGGAGGATTTTCGGGGCACCCGCGCGCCGGGCGCCCTTTTTTTGTAAAAGCACCTCAGGGGAAGGACGGATTCCATGACCGAACAGGCTTTGACCGCGTTTTTTGAGGATCTGCACCGCCATCCGGAGCTGGCAATGGAGGAAGTAAGAACCACCCAAAAGGTGACGGAGATGCTGAAAGGCGCCGGAATCGAAACCCATCCCACCGGCCTTCCCACCGGCGTGATCGCCGTGATCCGGGGCAGCCGCCCCGGCCGGGTGATCGGTCTGCGGGCGGATATGGACGCTCTGCCCGTGCAGGAGGAAACAAACCTTTCCTACGCCTCCTGCGTGCCGGGGAAAATGCACGCCTGCGGACATGATTTCCACACGGCCTGCATGCTGGGGGCGGCCCTGGAAATCAAGGAGCGGGAAGGGGAGCTTCAGGGTACGGTCAAGATCGCTTTTCAGCCTGCGGAGGAGGTTTCCGTTGGCGGCCGGGTGACCGCGGGCCAGCCCATCCTGCAGGATGCGGAGGAATTCTACGCCGCCCATGCCTATCCCGGTTTTCCGGCGGGCACCCTGGGCATTAAGCCCGGCCCCGTTATGGCCGCGCCGGACGCGTTTACCGTCCGTATCCAGGGCCGGGGCGCGCACGGCGGCAATCCCCACCAGGGGGTCGATCCCATCCCTGCGGCTGCGGCGCTTGTACTGTCGGCCCAAACCATCATAAGCCGCACCAAGGACGCTTTTGCGCCCGCCGTGCTGTCCATCTGCCATCTGGCGGCGGGGAACACCTGGAACATCGTGCCGGAGGAAGCGCTGGTGGAGGGCACCGTGCGCACCCTGGACCAGGCGCTGCGGAAGGATATCCGCGCCCGGCTGAACGTCATGGCCGAAAACGTCGCCGCCGCCTACGGCTGCACCGCGGACATAAATTGGCAAATCGGCCCCGATCCCGTGATCAACGATGAGGGGCTGTGCGGGCAGGCGGCCCAGATCGCCCGGGAACTGGGCATGACCGTGGCAAGGCAGGATAATACCATGGGCGGCGAGGATTTCAGCGAATACCTGAAACGCTGTCCCGGCGTATTCGTCCGGGTAGGCACCGGCGGAGGATACACCAATCACCATCCCCGGTTCACCGCCGATCCGGCGGCTCTGGCCCCGGCGGCCCATTTCTTTGCTGAACTGGCCCTGAGAAGGGCTTGCGCAGAGCATCATAAATAAGATTTCAAAACAGGAGGAAAAGGAACATGAAAAAGGCTCTTTCCTTGGTGCTGGCTCTGGCTGTGCTGCTTTCCGTTTTCAGCTTCGCCGCGGCGGAGGATAAGGCGGTGAACATCGGCGTCACCAGTACGCTGACCACCCTGAACCCCCTGGCGGTGGATAACACGGAAATCGTGAAATATGCCGTTTCCCTGGTATTCCTGCCCCTGGTGGAGCTGAACGCCGATTTGGAATTCGTGCCCCAGCTGGCGGAATCCATTACCACGGAGGATAACCTGACCTTCACCATCAAGCTCCGGGACGGCGCTCAGTGGAGCGACGGAACGCCCGTTACCGCCCAGGACGTGGCCTTTACCCTGGCCATCGGCGCGGATCCCGCCTCCGCCAACATCGCCCTGCCTCTCTATTCCCTGGAAGGCACGGATGACGACGGCTTCATTGAATCCGGCGCTCAGGAAATCGGCGGCGTGAAGGTGATCGACAGCAAGACCCTCACCATGACCACCAAGTGGCCCACCGCGCTGTACACCTTTGAAAACAACTTCGGCCGCTATCTGTTCCCCGTACCCGCCCATGTGCTCAAGGACGTTCCCCGGGAAGAACTGCTCACCTATTCCTGGTTCAACAAACCCGACGTCATTTCCGGCCCTTACTTTATTACGGAAGCCGATCTGCAGCATTATGTGCATTACCAGGCCAATCCGGATTATTTCCTGGGCGCTCCCAAGATCAAGTACCTGAACATCAGCGTTGTGGCCGCGGCCCAGATGCTGTCCGGACTGCAGAGCGGGGAAATCGACATGGTGCAGCAGACCATGGGTTCCATTCCCGTGGAGGATTACGACGCCGTGCGGGCCTTGCCTAACGTGACGGCTGTAACCGGCACCCCCATCACCAATGAATCCATTTTCATCAACACCGCCAAGGTGGCGGATGTGCGCATCCGTCAGGCCTTGCTGTACGGCATGGACCGGCAGAGCATGTTTGAAGCCCTGCTGCAAGGAAACGGCGAAGTGATCGACGGCTTCCTGGTGTCCGCCTCCCCCTATTACAGCGCGGAGCTGGGCGTGACCGGCTATGATCCTGAGAAGGCCGCCGCCCTCATCGCTGAAGCCAAAGCCGACGGCGCGAACACCAATTTGACCTGGTACGTCAATTCTTCCGAAAGCACCTTCGGCCAGGCGGTGGAATACTACGCCGCCATGTTCTCCGAAATGGGCCTGAATATCGAGATCCGTACCGTCAGCCTGGCAAACCTGATGGAAGTGGCCACCAACGGCGAGCACGACATCATGAGCGTGGAATACACCTACGCGCCTGTGGATCCGTACACCGACGTGGCCTGGCTGCTGGGCGGGGAAGGAAGCTGGACCGGCTATGCCACCGAGGAGACCGACGCCGCCCTGGCCCTGAGCCAGGAACTGACCGACGTAAGCGAGATTGCCGCCCAGTACCTGATCGTGGACAAGGCCATGCAGCAGGATGTGGCCATGATTTCCGGCTGGGTTCTGGCCACCCTGGGCGCTGTGAACAACCGTCTCGCCGGCGCGCAGCCCAACGTATTCGGCACCTTCGTGAACGTGCAGGACTGGGACATGCAGTAAGCCCGGGCCAGGGGGGATGACAGGGCTCTTTAAGCCGCTGTCCGTCTTTCCAGGACAGGAAAAAGGAGAGCGCAGAGTTTGGATGGACATAGTCCTTCAATGCGGGGAGCAGAAAATACGGACGATACATCTGCACGCTGTTCTCCGAAATCTCCGGGACTTAATACTATTCTTCTTCTAAAATCTTACCATCTTTGGGCGTCTTTTTCGTTCTGGCTGTGCGTCACTTCGGTCAACGTAGCGCTGCTACGCCTCCCTTCGTTTCGCTTTGCCAGAACAAAAAATCCATCCCAAATCTGGAATG
>JAFZQK010000058.1 GCA_017620455.1 Clostridia bacterium | reverse complement strand
TGGTGTGTTCATGAAAAGATACATGGCAAAACGTATCCTGTTTTCCATCTTTTCACTGCTGGTGGTGGTGGCCGCAGTCATGCTGCTGGTCTTTTCGCTGATCAACCGCAACGTGATTTTCCAGATGGACGATACGTGGAATAAAAAGAACAATAACGACCGCATCGTGTACGAGTATAACCAGTACGCCAGGTACGGCTATCTGGATTATACGGATTACACGGCCTTCCTGAAAAACAAGTACGAAGCGCTGTACGGCAGTGAATACACCAAAAAGCCGGATTATAAGGCGGATAAGGAAGCGATCCAGGATGAAAACACGTACCTGGAGAACGCTTCCGTACAGGAATTTATCGAGCAGAACGAGAAGAAGGGCATGCAGATCCGGTACCTGGAGCCCATGCGCTCCAAGAGCGGCAAGGTGAAAACCGGCGGTAACGGCTATCTGCTGGCCATCCATGAAAAGAGCGTGTTTACGCGCCTGTGGAATTACATCACGGGCTTCATCACCGTAGAAACCACCAACGACGTCAAGGATACCGAGGATCTGAAACTTGCGGAGCGCTATATCCGCCTGGAGAAAGATCCTTACAGCGGCTTCTACGCCCTGGTGGGCAGCGGCACCACCCACAAATACCTGCTGTTTGTGGACAACCGGTTCCCCTTCATTCACCAGAATTTCATCCACATCAATCTGGGCACCTCCTATACCCGCTTCCGCGGCCAGGAGATCACCGACGTGATCCACCAGCCCAGAGGGGATCAGGAGAAGGCGCGCACCCAGTATCCGGCCAAGCTGGGCACGGACGAATATGTGGAAACCGCCATCGATTTCCACAGCCTTACCTATAACTACAATCCCCGCACCAAGACGGAGGAAAAGCAGTTCCCGGACCAGTATACCACTTACAGCTACCGGTACGGCGGGCTTTCCATGATCGAAAACAGCTTTGTGATCGGCCTTATCGCCACCGTGATCGCGTACCTGATCGGCCTGCCCCTGGGCATCCTGATGGCGCGGCACAAGGACGGCTTATTCGATAAAATCGGCAACGGCTATATCATCTTCATCATGGCCGTGCCTTCCCTGGCGTATATCTTCCTCTTTGCCACCATCGGCACCACGGTGTTCAATCTGCCGTATAAGTTCGCCAATGCCGAGATCAAGATCCTGGCGTACATCCTGCCTGTGATCTCCCTGGCGCTGCGCGACATCGGCGGCCTGATGAAGTGGATGCGCCGCTACATGATCGACCAGATGAACAGCGACTACGTCAAGTTCGCCCGGGCTGAGGGCATGAGCGAAAAGGAAATTTACCGCAAGCACATTTCCCCCAACGCCATGATCTTCCTGGTGCACGGCATCCCCGGCAGCATCCTGGGCGCGCTGGTGGGCGCCATCTACACCGAGAGCATTTACTCCGTGCCCGGCGTGGGCAATTTGCTGACCAAGGCCATCAGCGGCCACGACAACGGCATCATCGTGGCCTGCACGGTGTTCTACACCACCCTGTCCATCGTTTCCATCATCCTGGGCGATTTGCTGCTGGCCAAGTATGACCCGCGGATCTCCCTTTCTTCCAGCAAAGGAGGTGGCAGGTGATGTCTGAGAACACCATGCAAAAGAATGACGACCTGTTCCGCTTTATCGACAAAGACACCATCCAGTCCGAAAAGATCACGGCGCCCCGGTATTCCTACTGGGCCAGCGTGTTCCGGGTATTTTTCCGCAAGAAGGTCAACATCGTCCTGATCTGCCTGTTCGTGCTTTTGTTCCTGTGCGTTTTCATCATTCCCATCTTTATGCCCTATTCCCCCTATGAAAACGTCACCGACGCCACCACCTACCACCTGAGTCCCGCCGCGGCCATGAACAAATTCGGTGGGTCCCTCAAGTGGATCTTCGGCACGGGCAGCGCGGGCAACAGCATATTCGCCGGCATCATGGCCTCCGCCCGGACCAGCCTGGTGCTGGCGGTGATCTGCGCCTCCATCAACATGACCCTCGGCATCCTGGTGGGGGCCGTGTGGGGCTACAGCAAGCGGTTTGACCAGGTGATGCTGGTGGTGTACAACATCATCGCCAACGTGCCGGACATCCTTTTGATCACGGTGCTGGTGTACATCATCGGATCCGGGTTCTGGAGCTTCGTATTCGCCCTGACGGTGACGGGCTGGCTGGGCATCGCGTATTTCTTCCGCACCCAGGTCATGATCATCCGCGACCGGGAATATTCCCTGGCTTCCCGGTGCCTGGGCACGCCCATCCCCCGGATGATCGGCAAGAACATCCTGCCCTTCCTGACCTCCGTCATCGTGACCCTGCTTGCCACCCAGCTGCCCGGCTACATTTCCTTCGAGGTGTTCCTCACCTTCATCGGCGCGGGCCTGAGTGCGGACGTGCCCTCCCTGGGCCGCATGGTGCAGGAAGCCCAGAGCGCGTTCATCACCTATCCCTGGGAATTCTGGCCGCCGGTGTCCATCGCCGCGGCGGTGACCATCATTCTCTACGTTCTGGGCCAGAACCTGGCGGACGCCTCTGACCCCAGGACCCACATGTAAGGAGGGCCGAACATGTCTGAAAATGAAAAGCGGAAAGTCCTCCTTTCCCTCAGGAACGTCAGCGTCAAGTTCAACGTGCGCGGCCGCATCCTGACGGCCATCCGCAATGTGTCCCTGGATATCTATGAAAACGAGGCCATCGCCATCGTGGGCGAAAGCGGCTCCGGCAAATCCGTGCTGACCAAGACCTTCGCCGGCATGCTGGACGCCAACGGCTTCATTCCCGAGGGCAGCGTCGTCTTCGCCGACGACGATCTTTCCCAAACCAACGTGAAGCTGACGCCGGCCAATCAGCGGCTGCTGAACCATCTGATGAACACGTATTACCGCTATGCCGTGGCTACCCGCGGCGCGGCGGAATACCGCAAGATCGAAGAAAAGAAGGCCGCCATCCGGAGCGCCAAGGGCCTGAGCGAGGAAGAAGAAACGGAATTCCGCGCCAGGATCAAGGAGCTGCAGGACGAACGGGTGGACACCAACAACTACCTGCTCACCCTGGACCGCCACAGCGCCAAGGACCAGCCCGAGATCAAAAAGTGCCAGGATAAGATCCAGAGCCTGATCCAGCAGGAAGGCGAGCTTACGTCCAAGCGCGCCCAGCTCATCAGGAGCCGCACGGAAAGCTATCAGCACGATGCGGCGCGCCAGGCCGCGGATAAGAAAGAGCTGGACATGCTCAGCGCCCTGCGCCAGCAGAAGATCAGCACTCCGGACAATCCGCAGAACCCCCACGGGCTCAGCGACGAGGCGGTGGACCGCTGCAACAGCCTGGCCTACGATGTGCTCCTGTCCGTGGGCCGGTATCCCATCAAGGACAAGATCAAGTATGTGTACAAGCTGAACAAGCAGATCCGCCAGGCCATGATCCAGGGGGAGGACCTGGACAGCAAGGAAGTGCGCCGCAGCATCATCCAGACCTGCGCGCTGTACGTGGAATTCCGCCAGCTGAACAAGGCGGAAAACCAGCTGGAGGGCTACGCCGTCATCGACTGCGCCAACGTGAAGTATACCAACGACTGGCAGCAGATCCGCGGCCGCCGCATCGCCACCGTGTTCCAGGACCCCATGACCAGCCTGAACCCGGTCATCCCCATCGGCAAGCAGATCATGACCGTGATCCTCAAGCACCAGAAGTGCTCCACGGCCGAGGCGAAAAAGCGTACCCTGGAGATCATGGACAAGGTGGGCATCCCGGAGCCGGAAAAGCGGTTTGACGATTATCCCTTCCAGTATTCCGGCGGTATGCGCCAGCGCATCGTCATCGCCATCGCGCTTTCCTGCCAGCCCAAGATCCTCATCTGCGACGAGCCCACCACCGCCCTGGACGTGACCATCCAGGCCCAGATCATCCGCCTGATCAAGGATCTGCAGAAGGATCTGGGATTCACCACCGTCTATATCACCCACGACCTGGGCGTGGTGGCCAACGTGGCCGAGCGCGTGGCCGTGCTGTATGCCGGCCAGATCGTGGAGCTGGGCACGGTGGAGGACGTGTTCTACGATCCCAAGCATCCCTACACCTGGGCGCTTCTGTCCTCTCTGCCGCAGCTGACCCCCCGGGACAGCGAGCTGTTCTCCATCCCCGGCACGCCGCCCTCTTTGTATAACAAGATCGTGGGCGACGCCTTCGCCCCGCGCAATCAGTACGCCATGGCCATTGACCTCAAGGAGGAGCCGCCCATGTTCCAGGTGAGCGACACCCACTTTGCCAAGACCTGGCTGCTGGATCCCCGGGCGCCCAAGATCGAAACCCCGGAGATCATTCAGAACCTGCATGAGAAGATGGTCAAGGTTTACGGCGACGAAGAGGGGGTGGCACAATGAGCTTTATGGGACAGGCCATTCTGTGGGGCGCTCTGGTCGGCATCGTGATCAGCATCCCCATCGTGATCTTCATCCGGATCTACATGAACAAGCGCATGCAGGCCCGGGTCGCCAAGGAAGAAAAGGAATACGAAGAAAAGGTCCGCGCCGCGGAGGCGGCGGGCGGCAAGCAGGTGCTTCTGTCCGTGCAGAATCTGGACGTGGTGTTCAAGCAGGGCAAGAACAGCTTCAAGGCCGTCAGCGACGTGAGCTTTGATATCTACAAGGGCGAAACGCTGTCCCTGGTGGGCGAATCCGGCTCCGGCAAAACCACCATCGGCCGCGCCATCGTGCGCATCAACCCCTGCAGCAAGGGCGCCATTTACTTCAAGGGCAAGCAAATTTCCGGCAAGCTGCCCCGCTGGCTGGACCGGGAAGTGATCCGCAAGATCCAGATGGTGTTCCAGGATCCCGCGGCGTCCCTGAACGAGCGCGCCACCATCGAATACATCGTATCCGAGGGACTGTATAATTTCCACCTGTTCAACAGCGAAAAGGAACGCATGGCCAAGGTGGAGAAGGCCATCAACGACGTGGGCCTGCTGCCCGAGCATCTGACCCGCTATCCCCACGAATTTTCCGGCGGCCAGCGCCAGCGCGTGGGCCTGGCCCGCTCCATCGTCATGGAGCCCGAGCTCATCGTGGCGGACGAGCCCATTTCCGCCCTGGACGTGTCCATCCGCGCCCAGGTGCTGAACCTGCTCAAGAAATTCCAGCGGGAACGGGGATTGACCTACCTGTTCATCGCCCACGATCTGTCCATCGTCCGCTTCATCAGCGACCGTATCGTGGTCATTTACAAGGGCCGCATCATGGAAGTGGCCGAGACGGAGGAGCTGTTCCAGTATCCGCTGCATCCCTACACCAAGTCCCTGATGTCCGCCATTCCCATCCCGGACCCCATCCTGGAGAAGAAAAAGAAGCTGTTCGTCTACGAGCCGCGGGAATACGCGGCGGACGGCGAGCAGCCGCAGCTGGTGGATATCGGCAACGGGCATATGGTGTTCGGCGATTCCAAGGAGATCGCGGAATACAAAAAGATCCGATTCGGCGCGTAAACGCCGCCTGGACTGCCGCATGCTTTATGGATGCGGCAGTTTTTCTGCAATCAGGGAAGCGCCCCGGTAAGGCCCCGGCGCTTTCCAGGGAAGGAAGGAAAGCCCTTGACGAAAAAACGCAAGACGGTGGTCCGTCTGATCCTGTTCATTCTGGCGGCGGTGGTGGCCGTGGGCGCGTTCACCGCGGGCATACTGGGCCTTGGGCACCGGGAAAGCGGCTATCATGACGTGGGATTCACCGATCAGGCAAAGGTGGAAATGTACGGAAGCGGGCTGCACCTGAAGTATTATGCGGAGGGCAGCAGCAGCGATATCCGCATGAAGATCAAAGAAGTCCAGCATATGTTCTCCGAAGCGGCGCTGCGGGCCTGGCGGCTGACCAGCGCGGATACGGAGACGCCGGGGATCGTGAACCTGGCCTGGCTGAACAGCCATCCGGGGGAAAGCGGCACCCTGGACCCGGATCTGTACCGGATCCTGGAGGACGCGCTGGAAAGAACCGCCCGCGGCGAGGGATACAGCCTGTACGCCGGGCCGCTGCACCGGGAATGGCAGGATCTAAGGTATCTGGACGAGCCCCAGCCCTTCGATCCCGTGATGAATGAAAACGAAGCCGGGCGCCTGGCGCGTCTGACCGCCCTGGTAAACGATCCGGCCAGCTTTTCCCTGGCGCTGAACGCGGAAGACCGCACGGCCTGCCTGACGGTGGCCCCCGACGCGGCCGGGACCCTTTCGGACCTGGAAACGGACGCGCCCATCCTGGATCTCAACCTCCTGCGGGACGCGTACATGCTGCGCATTATCGCCAGGGACCTGGTGAGCACCGGATGGACGGAGGGGTATCTGTACACCGATTCCGGGCTCTCCGTGATGCTGGAGGCGGAAGGGACCACGGTTTACGGTATCTGGTATGCCGCGGGGGATACCGCGGCGGAGTGCGGTGAAATCACGCTGCCCGCACCCAGCGCGTACTGCCAGTGGACGGCGTTTTCTCCTGCGGGGGACCGTTACGGTTATTATACCGTGCAGGACGGGGCCGCGGTGCGGCTGCGCCATCCGCTGACGGACGCCCGCACGGGCGGCTTCGGGGACCTGGCGATGACCGTGTCCGTGGGCTGCAGCCGGGAGGAGATCGTGGAGGCGGCATACCGGGGGGCGGTGCTGTTTTTCCAGCGGGACCGGGAAGCGCTGCGCGCCTGTACGGCGGACTGGCCGGAGGGGCTGTTCCTGGCCTTTACCCTGCAGGATGAATCCGGGGCGCTCTACACCCTGCCGTCCATGAAGGAGCGAATCGTCATGAACGAAAAAACCGGAATGGAACTGCGGGCCTGGTGACGCATGCGCCGCCCGGCGCGTAAAGAAAGGGGAAAAAACGTGTTTATCGATATGCATCATCATCTGGTTTATGGGATCGACGACGGGGCGAAATCCTTCGAGGGGACGGAAAAAATGATCCGGGACGCGGTGGAAAACAACGTGGACACCATCATCACCACCCCCCATATCACCCCCGGGCAGGAGCCCTTCCCGTATGAGGATTACCAGAAGCACCTGGAGGAGATCCGGGCGTGGCTGGAAAAGGAAAAGATCGGTCTTAAGCTGTACACCGGCGCCGAGATCCTCTATACCGCCCATACCCCCCGGCTGCTGCAGGAGGGCCGCATCCCCACCATGGCGGGCAGCCAGTATGTGATGCTGGAGTTTTCGCCGGACGAGCAGTACAAATCCATTCTCGACGCCGTCAGCCAGGTGGCGTCCACGGGGTACGTGCCCATCCTGGCCCACGTGGAAAGGTATATGCAGATCAAAAAGACGGCGCAGCTGGAAAAGATGCGCCGGGAATGCAACGCCCTGTGCCAGATGAACAATTCCACCGTGGTGCACAAGCACGGCTTCTTTCAGGAAAAGTGGAACCGCCGGCTGCTCCGGGAAGGGCTGATCGATTTTGTGTCCTCCGATTCCCACGACCTGCCGGGGCGGAAGAACCGCATGCAGCGGGCCTATGAGCGGCTATGCCAGGATCTGGGTGAGGAAACCGCCCGCGCCCTGACCTGTGGGAACGCCCGGCGGCTGCTGCTGAATCAGGACGAATAACACCCACGGAAAGGCGGGAAACGGCGTGCGCGTATTATTGGTGGAGGATGAAAAAGGCATCTCCTCCGCGATCTGCCAGGTGCTGAAAAAGGAAAACTTTTCGGTGGACCCGGTGTATACCGGCACGGACGGGCTGGACTACGCCCTGACGGAGAATTACGACGCCGTGGTGCTGGACGTGATGCTGCCGGAAATGGACGGGTTCCAGGTGCTGAAGAAAATGCGGGAGCAGGGCGTGCGCACCCCTGTGTGCATGCTCACCGCCCGGGCCGGGCTGGAGGATCGGGTCAAGGGCCTGGAAACCGGCGCGGATTATTACCTGCCCAAGCCCTTCCAGATGGCGGAGCTGATCGCCTGCCTGCGGGCCATCACCCGCCGGAAGAAAGAAAAGCCCGTGATGGCGCTTTCCTTCGGGGACGTGGAGCTGAACGCCCGGGAGGCGAAGCTCTCCTGCTCCGCCACCGGCCAGAGCGTGAAGCTGGGGGGCAAGGAATATCAGCTGATGGAGCTGCTGCTGCGCAATCCCCGCCAGATCCTGCCCCGGGAAACGCTGTTTGACCGGGTGTGGGGCTACGACAGCGAGGCGGAGTACGGAAACCTGGAGGTGTATCTGTCCTTCCTGCGCAAGAAACTCGCCTTCGTGGGCTCCCGGGTAAAGATCCGGGCCACCCGGGGCGTCGGCTATTCCCTGGAGGAAGAAGCATGATCAGGACGTTGAAAATCCGGCTGATCCTGGTGGTGCTCTGCGGGCTGATCCTGGCCTCCGCGGGGCTGGTGGCGGTGATCAACGTCCGGAATATGAACAGCGTGGAGGCCCAAGCCCGGGAAACGCTGCAGATGTTGGCGGAAAACGGGGGGCAGCGCCCGGTGCGCACCCCGGAAAAGGAAAGCCGGGAGCTGTCCGCCGGGGAAAAGCGCGGAGCCGCCGGACGGGAGAGCCAGCGCCGCTTTTTCGGCGGCGAGCAAATGAACGCCGCGGGGCTTTCCAATTACTATACGGTGAAGCTGGATGAAAACGGAGAGGTGATCTCCTGGCAGAGCGACCGGGCGGACCTGTATACCGATGAGGAGATCGCTGCCCTGGCGGCGGAGGTCAAGGCCCGGGGCACGGACAGCGGCCGGGTGGACACGCAGTTTTACCGGGTGACGGAGAGCGACGGGGAAAAGCGGCTGATCGCGGTGGACGCCCGCATGGAGATGCGGAACGCCCGGCAGGTGCTGCGCACCACGGTGCTGGTGGCGCTGGCGGAGGACGCGGTGCTTTTCCTGGGCGCCGTGCTGCTGATCCGCCGGGCGGTGCGTCCCGTGGACGAGGCCATGGAAAAGCAGAAGCAGTTCGTCTGGGATGCCAGCCACGAGCTGAAAACTCCCCTGGCGGTGATCTCCGCCAACGCCGAGGCCCTGGCCGCCGAGGCGGGGGAGAGCAAGGCGCTTTCCTACATCCAGTCCGAGGTGAAGCGCACCGATCAGCTGATCCAGCATCTGCTGACCCTGGCCCGGATGGAAAAGGGCGGAAACGTGCCCAAGGCCAGATTCGATCTGGGCCGCGCGGTGGAGGAAGTGGCGCTGCCCTTTGAAAGCACCGTGTTCGAAGCGGGGAAAACCATGGAGCTGCGCATCCCGGAGGGCGTCGCCTATACCGGGAACGAAGAAATGATCAAGCAGCTGGCGGTGATCCTGCTGAGTAACGCGGAAAAGTATTCGGACGCCGGGGGGAAGATCACCGTGACGCTGGAGGCCCGGGGGGAAAAGCGCGTCCTCACCGTGCACAACACCGGCCCCGTCATCCCCAAGGAGGCCCAGGGAAAGATTTTCGATCGGTTCTACCGGGCGGATTCCTCCCACAGCCGGGACGTGGAGGGCAACGGCCTGGGCCTGGCCATCGCCCGGAGCATCGTGGACATCCACAAGGGCAAAATCGGCGTTTTCAGCGAGGAAGGCAAGGGCACGGCCTTTACCGTGACCCTGTAAGGGCAGCGCGCCCGGCCCCGGACTGCCGGACGTGGGCAGCCTTAGCCTTCTGACGGACGCATCAAAAAGAGCTGCTACACTTTGAACCGCTCCCCGTCAAGTAGACAAAGAAAAAAATGAAAAATTTTCTGCCATCAGATTTCAGTCTGGTGGCAGTTTTTATGCTGCCGCCAAATACAGATCATGTTTTTCCATAGGTGTCAAAACACCCAAGCTCCGTTGTAAGCGGCTGTTGTTATAGTAATGGATGTAATCTTCTATCATATGTACAAGCGAATCTCTGTCAGTAAAGCGGTGGCCGTAGTATCTTTCTCGTTTGAGAATCCCCCAGAATCCTTCCATGGGCCCATTGTCAATGCACTTAGCGACTCTTGACATGCTCTGTTTCATACCAGCCGCTTCAAGTCTGGCATGAAAGCTGCGATTTGTGTACTGAAAACCACGGTCAGAGTGGAACAAAGGTGTTGCACCAGGGTTTTCTTCTATGGCCGTGTCAAATGTATCGAACACCAAGGCGTTATTGTTTGAGTCTCCGATAACAAAGGATACGATCCTTCTGTCATACAGATCAAGGATAGCGCTTAGATAAACCTTGTGAACCTCGACGCCGGTATAGTACTTGAATTCGGTGACATCTGTCAGCCATTTTCGGTTTGGAGCTTCTGCTGTGAAATCCCTGTCCAGTATATTCTCTGCGATGAATTGAGGATTTGCAGCCTGCCTGGTGCATCCGTTATTGGAATATTTGATCGTGGACTTGATCCCTTTCTTCCGGCAGATACGAAGCACTCGTTTATCGTTTGTCTTGATCCCATGATACCGTTCCAGGTCATCCCGTATTCTGCGGTAACCTTTATCCGGACTTTCCATGTGGATTTTTTCGATCTCGTCAGCGATTCGCTCATTTGCCGCTTCATAACCTGGTGTGTCCCTGTGAAGCCATTTGTAGTATGCGGCACGGCTTACATGCCCCAGTTTGCAAAGCGCTCCTATGGGGTAACCGTGTTCTTCATGTTCTTCTTTGATTGCCTGATAGATTTGTCCGTTTCTGACCAGGCTTAACCCCGCCTCCTCTCTATTTCTTCGAGTTTTTTTAGGAAAGATACCTCCATTTCCGCGCGTTCCTTTTCTGCTCGGAGAATCCTGTTCTCAGCCCGAAGCTTCTCCAACTCTGTCATTTCTTCCATAGGCTTTGTCCTGCCGCGCCGGTCTTGAAGGGCGTCGATCCCACCAGTCTCATACTTAACCGTATAGCTTCGCGCCTGCTGATAGGAAACGCTGTATTTTGTGGCTGTTTCAGCGTAGTTATGGTCATGAGCAATGCAGTATTGAACGATTTCTACTCTCTCGTCAAAGGTTGTTTTTCTTCCCTTGGTCATGATGATGCTTCCTCCTCTTCCAGAAGATTTCAGTTCCTCATGACCATTATACTTCTTTATCCATCGTCTCAACTGCGTTGCGGATCGTATTTTGTACTTTTTTAGGATTTCTTTTATCGGTAATTCATGCGCCAGATATGCCTGAACCGCTCCCTGCTTTTCTTCTTTGCTATAATGTGTCGCTGTACTTCCGGTTTGTAATCCTTCTGCCCCAAATGTTTCATATAATCTTATCCAGTCTTTCAGTGCCTGTTCTGCCATCCCATATATTCGGCATAGCTCTCGAAAGCCATGCACACCACTTTGATACTCATCAACGATCTTTTCTTTCTCCTCAAAACTGTACTTGTGCCTGAATGACATAATATGCTCCCTTCCTGGCAGCAAGCTTTTCTTTTTCGCTTGTCTACCTGGAAGGAAGCATATCACTTTTTATGTGCAGCAGCTCTTTTTCATCCATTCATTTCCGGATCATTTCCCGGGCGTGCTTTTTGGCGCTGTCCTCATCTCCGCCCAGCATCCGGGCGATCTCGCTGACCCGCGCTTCCCCGGCGAGGGGCGTCAGCCGGGTGTGGGTGCGGCCGTCCTCAAAGTACTTTTCCACCAGGTAATGATGGTCCGCCAGGGCGGCGATCTGCTGCAGATGGGTGACGCAGAGCACCTGGCGCTCCTTGGCGATGGCGGCCATTTTTTCGCCCACCACCTGGGCGGCTCGGCCGGAAATGCCGGTGTCGATTTCGTCGAAGATCATGCTGGGCACCCCGTCCCGCCGGGCGGCCACGGTCTTGATGGCCAGCATCAGGCGGCTCAGCTCGCCGCCGGAAGCGATCTTGCTCAGGGGCTGCATGTCCTCGCCCCGGTTGGGAGCGATCTGGAAGGCGGCGGTTTCGCTGCCCAGGGGCCCGGGAGGGCAGGCGGGCAGGAACACCCGGAACCGGGTGCCCGCCATGTTCAGATCGCTGAGCTGGGTTTCCATGTCCTTTTCAAACTTCCGGGCCAGGGCTTCCCGGGCCTGCGTCAGCTGCGCGGCGGACTGCTGATACTGCCGGGACAGGCGCTGTTCCTTTTTCGCCGCGTCGTCCAGATCGGCGTCCAGGCTTTCAAACCCCGCCAATTCCTCCTCGATAGCCCGCAGCTTTTCGATCATCTCCCCGGTGGAGGCGCCGCCGTACTTGCGGCTCAGGCGGCGGATCAGGTCCAGCCGGGCTTCCACGGCCTCCATGCGGTCGGGGTCCGTATCCAGGGAGGAGAGCAGGTCCCGCAGGGTGAGGCCCGCGTCCTCCGCCTCGTAATACAGCGCTTCCAGGCGCTTTCGCAGGGCGGCGTACCGGTCGTCCAGCCCTTCGATGGGCTTGAGGGCGCTGGCCGCCGTGCGCAGGGCGTCGGCGGCGGGGGACGCGCCGTCATAGACCGCGCCGTAGGCTTCCCGCAGGCCGGATTCGATCTTTTCCGCGTGGCGAAACCGGTCCCGCTCCCTTTGCAGCTCCTCTTCCTCGCCCGCCGTCAGACGGGCGTTTTTCAGATCCTTCTGACGGATGCGCAGCAGCTCCATCCGCTCCCCGGCCTGTTCGCTCTGCTTTTCCAGCGCGTCCAGCGCCCGCCGGGCCTCATGCCAGGCTTCATAATCCTGCCGCACCCGGGCAAGCAGCGCCCGGTGGCCTTCGTCGCCGGAGGCGTCCAGATAAGCCAGATGGTGCTTTTCGTCCATCAGGGCCTGGTGGGTGTGCTGGCCGTGGATGTCCATGAGCAGGGCGGTGAACTGCTGATACTGGGAAAGGGGCAGCAGCGCGCCGTTCACCCGGCAGGCGGAGCGCCCGGAAGAGGTGATCTCCCGGGAGAGGATCAGCTCCGTCCCCTCGTCCAGCTCCTGTTCCTTGAGAAGCGCCTGCACGGCGGGGCAGTCCGTCACGTCGAACACGCCCTCCACCCGGGCTTTTTCCTCGCCCGTGCGGATCAGCTCCTTCTGGGCGCGGCCGCCCAGCAGCAGGGCCACCGCGTCCACCAGGATGGATTTGCCCGCGCCGGTTTCGCCGGTGAGCACGTGCAGCCCGGAGGAAAACTCCACCTGCATCCTGTCCATCAGCGCGATATTGCGGATCGATAAGGATAACAGCATTTGATTGCCTCGCTATCGGCGGTCTGGTTACAGCATGTCCTGGAAGGACGCCACGGTGCGGGCGGCCTCCGCCTCGCTGTGGACGATGGCCAGGATGGTGTTGTCCCCCGCCATGGTGCCCAGGATCTCGGGCAGGCGCATGGAATCGATGGCCTCGGCGGCCACGTTGGCGCTGCCGGAAAGGGTTTTGATGACGATGATGTTCCCGGCGAAGCTGATGGACAGGACCGAATCCTTGAACATGCGCACGAACCTTTCGCTCAGCCCGTGCTCCGCCTTGTCGGCGGTGGCGTATTTGTAGCCGCCGCTGGCGGAAAGGACCTTCAGCAGCCGCAGTTCCTTGATGTCCCGGGATACGGTGGCCTGGGTGACCACGATGCCCATGTCCTTGAGTTTCCTGGCCAGATCCTCCTGAGTTTCCACGTCGTTCTGCTCGATGATGCTCAGAATGGCGGCCTGCCGCGCGTTCTTCATGGTGCTCACTCCTGTTTTTCTTGTCTGTTTTCGATGAAATTCCAATCCACCTGCTTCCGGCGCAGGGTGTCGAAAAAGCGGTGTTCCTGGGGCTGGATCAGCTTTGCCTTCCGGTCCGCCAGGGTGATTTCCACCCGGGCCTCGTCCGTCACCGGCAGAAGCGTCTGCCCGTCCACGGCCAACTGCAGCCGCCGCCGGGCCTGGCCGTGGGCCAGAAGAACGATCCGGGCGCTGAGGGGCAGGATCACGGGCCGCAGCAGCAGCTCCCGGGCGCACAGCGGCGTGATCATCAGGCAGGGCGCGTCGGGCCGCACGATGGGCCCGCCGGCGCTCAGGCCGTAGCCGGTGCACCCCAGGGGGGTGGACACCACCACGCCGTCCCCGTGGGCGGTGAAGACCTCTTCCCCGTCCGCCGTCACCCGGATCTCCATGACCCCCGGATGCTCGCCCCGGGTGAAGGCCAGGTCGTTCAGGGCCAGGTATCCGCCCCCTTCATAACGGATCTGCAGCAGGGGACATGCCATTACGGCGTAGCTGTTTTCCATCAGCAGCCCGGCTAAGCGCTCCGCATCCCCGGGACTGCCGGGCATCAGGAACCCCACCGTGCCGGTGTGCACCCCCAGCATGGGCAGATCCCGGCAAACGGCGTACTGCGCGGCGCGCAGCAGCGTGCCGTCCCCGCCGAAAACCGCCATGGCCTCCGTGCCCTCCGGGATGCTTTCGGGCGCGCACTTTTCGCCGATGCCAAGGTTTGCCAGCCACGGATCCGAAAAAACGCGCGCGCCCCGGGCAGTCAGCCCGCGCAGCAGCGCCCGGGCGGCGTCCACGCTTTGGGGCTGGTAAGGATTTGCATAGAAATAGAATCGCCGGTCCATATCCTGCCTCCGTTCTGCCTGAACATCATAGCATATTTATGCATTTTTCTCAACCCCATTTCCCGGAAATGCAGAAAAAAAGCGCGGAATACTTGACAAATCCGCCGCCCGCGCCTATGATAGACCGGTCCCGGAGGGACTGTATATACTGAATAAGGAAGAAACAGGATGCATATACAGAAAATGTATATGCGTCGGGAGGAAAAGATGGTTTTCGATACGCGCTGCCTGCCTGCGGACGAGGACAGCCTGGCGCTGGCGGCGGAGCTGCTGCGGCAGGGCCGGGTGGTGGCCTTTCCCACGGAAACGGTGTACGGCCTGGGGGCGGACGCCCTGAACGAGAGCGCCGTACGGGCGATTTTTGCCGCCAAGGAGCGCCCGGCGGACAATCCGCTGATCGTGCATGTATGGCGGCGGGAGCAGCTATGCGGGCTGTGCCGGGTGACGGAAACGGCGGAAAGGCTGATGGATGCCTTCTGGCCGGGGCCGCTGACGCTGCTGATGGAAAAAACGCCGAAGGTGCCCGACGTCATCACCGCGGGGCTGCCCTCCGTGGCCATGCGCTGCCCGGATCATCCCGTGGCCCGGGCGCTGCTCAGGGCCTGCGATCTGCCCATCGCCGCCCCCAGCGCCAACCGCTCCGGCCGGCCCAGCCCCACCAGCGCGGCCCACGTGCTGGAGGACATGGGGGGCCGCATCCCCCTGATCCTGGACGGCGGGGAATGCCGCGTGGGGGTGGAAAGCACGGTGCTGGACCTGACGGGGGAGATCCCCACGGTGCTGCGGCCCGGGGCCGTGACGCCCCGTATGATCGCCGGGATCACCGGGCAGTGCGCCGTGGCGCCCAGCGTGATGCGCCCCCTCATGGAGGGGGAAACCGCGCCGTCCCCCGGGATGAAGCACAAGCATTACGCGCCCCGGGCGAAAATGACCGTGTACATCGGCACGGATGAACGGGTGGCCCGGGTGCTGCGGGAGCAGTACGACCGGACGGAAAACGCCGCCCTCCTGGCCCAGGCGCAGGTGCTGCCCCTGCTGGGGGACCGGCGGGCTTTTTCCATTGGCGGCACGCCCGCGGAGGGCGCGCATCTTCTCTTTCAGCGGCTGCGGGAAATGGACGATAGGGGCGTCAGCCGCATCTTCGCCCAGGGCTGGGAGCCCGAGGGCGACGCCCTGGCCGTGATGAACCGCATGGCCCGGGCGGCGGGGTTTGATATTGTGCATGTATGAGATAGAAAGCGGGGGAGGGACGCTCTTTGGGGCCAAAGAGCGTCCCTCCCCCGCGCCCCCTCCCCGAGACAGCAGCTGGAGGGGGGATGGATTTTCGGATGAATTCTGAGGGAATGTAATGCAGGGGGAACCCCTGTTTTTTTGTTATTCCTTCCCTTCGTACTGGCGGCAGAGGGTATACTTGGATACGGCGGTCTGCACGGCCTCGGGGCAGGCGTAGGAAAGCAGATCCCGGATATGGGGCGGCAGGACGCGGTTGTACTTGACCTCCAGCACCGTTTCATCGTGGGGCAGCACCGGGATGGTGGGCACGGCGGGGTTGAACAGGTCGATGCTGCTCAGGCCCGAGCGCACCTTCATATCGAAGGTGATGCGCACCTCCTCGGCGGGGTGCAGGTACGCTTCCCGCTCGTAATCCACGATGACCACGGGATGCAGAAGCCGGGTGCGCATTTCCCGGTACACGTCCCGGAGCAGTCCGCTGCGGGTGTTCTCCAGGCCCGTGGGGTCCCCGGCGATGAGCTGCTCCGCCAGATCCCGGGGGATCTTCACCGAGCGCTTGGAGATCAGCGTGCCCACCTTGGTTTTGCATTCCAGGAAGATTTCCTGGCCGTTCATGTTATAGATGCGCATGCGGTATTTGTCGCGGTTCATGACGCCGCTGTATTTTTCGTACAGGGAATCGTCGAACGCCGTATCGAAATACAGGGACCGGATGTGATAAAGCCCGCCGTTCTTTACGGCGTTGGGGTCCAGGTGCAGAACGGGCGCGACCACGTGCCGCAGCACCTCCAATTGGGTGCGCGTCACCAGGAATTTCAGCTCATGGCGAAGGGGAAGGGCCATTTTTTACGCCCCCGCTTCGGTCTGGCAGGCCACCAGGGTGGCGTCGAACACGTTCTGGATATCCAGCATATCGGTAACGATGTTCACCTTGCCGTCCAGGCGCACCTCCACGGTCATTTCCGCGCCGGAGCGGGTGACGGTCTTGCTGCGCATGCGGTAAGACCGGGTGTTGCGCTTCAGGGTGCTTTCGATATCCCGCAGGGCGGATTCGTCATAGTGCAGCACCAGCAGGTAATTGTTCTGCTTGCGCAGGCGCAGGTAGGAAATGGCCAGCATGATCACCGAAATGGCCAGCACCGCCACCACCGCGATCACGTAGGCGTTGGAGCCGATCAGGATGCCCATGGTGATGGCCCAGAACATATAGGCCGTATCCAGCGGGTCCTTGACCGCGGTGCGGAAACGCACGATGGAAAGCGCGCCCACCATGCCCATGGACAGCGCCACGTTGCTGCCGATGGCCATGACCACCGGGGTGGTGACCAGGGTGAGCAGGATCAGCGTCAGGGCGAAGGAGGGGGAATAGAGCACGCCCCGGTAGGTCTTTTTGTATACCAGCGCGATGATGACGCTCACGATCAGCGCGGCGATCAGGGCGACGGCCACGTTGAGCGGCGTGAAGCTGGACAGCTGATTGGCAAACCAGTCCGCGAAGGTTTTGCCGTTGGCCACGTCGTTGAAGGTGATGTTGTTGTTCATAATGCCTTTTCCTCCTGTAAAATCCACGCTGTAATATTACACCGTTTTCTGCGGCAAGTCAATGCGGGGGCGTCAGGTGCCCCGGTTCTCGGGCTGCGGGCCGAAGTAATGCAGCATCTGATCGTTGGTCAGGCTGAATTGCTTCTGAATGTATTCCCAGATGAAGTGGGGGCGCTTGCTCAGCACGTTTACGGAGCGGTTGACGCGGGAGCGCCAGTAGCGCATGTAGCCGTCCGAGGTGGAGGGGGATTCCTTGTTGATGATCCGGGTGTCCGGATGGCCCGCCCACCGGGCCCAGTGCATGGGCAGCTCGATTTCGATCATGGAGGTGCATTCCTGCAGCTCCTGGATCATGACGTCGGTGGTCAGGGTCTTGAGAATGAAGCCCAGGCGGGTGAGGAATTTATCCCGGATCTCGTCGGATTCCAACATTTTGCGGAAGATCACGTTGTTGATGTGCGCCGTGCCCATGCCCTTTTCCTTGAGGTAGCTCCAGGGGCTGTTGAATTCGGAATTGTACAGCCCGTAATCCAGATCGAACATCAGGCACTTCCATTTGCCCCCGGGCAGCTTGTAATACATGATGTTGCCGGGGTCGGAATCGCCGAAGTACATCTTGATGGCCAGCCATTCGATGTAGCTGTCCACGTCGATATGGTCGTAGATATACTGCAGGTCCTCGGGGTTTTGGTTGGGATTCAGGGTCTTGAATTTATTCACCATCGCCTTGTATTCCTTGTTGCTGCCCTGATCGGCGGCGAAGCTGCCCCGGAGGATGGTGGCGTTTTCGTAGATTTCCTTGTCCTGTTCCAGATCCAGCCCCTCGTGCTGGGCGATGGAGAAGCGGTCCTTGCGCTCCCGCAGGTTGTAGTGGCCCCAGTACTGCCCGTTCAGGTACACGATCACGGGCCGCCAGGCCAGGGTGAGGATGGGGGAATCCAGGTATTTGTCGATGAGGCGGGTCTGCATGCCGTCGTTCACCCGGGTCCACACGTTGTCGTTGCCGGAATTGCGCAGGGTGAAGGATTTATACTGGGTATAGGGCCTGTCCGGGAACAGGGGATAATTGAAATACTTTTCCCCCAGGGCGGCCTGGGCCCGGATCTTGAAAGATTTTTGGGGCATGTCCAGGCTGTAAGCCCCCATCAGGTCCATCTTGATGCCCTGGGAAATGTAGCATTCCCCGGTTTCGATATTGAAAAATTCGATATACCCGGGCCGGTCGTCCTTGCCGTAGGAGCGGTACACGGGGGTCCTGAAGGGCAGGTCCGGCTCGCCGTTTTCCTTCTGCTTGATGATTTCGGCGTCGTTGGGGTTTTTGCTGCGCGCGCTGTGGTCCTGTTCCTCGGAAAGCAGGCCGGTCTGGGGATCCCACAGCTCGTGGGGCTCGCACACCAGGGAGATCACGTCCAGGGTGTGGTAGGTGTTCATGATGTAGGAGGCGGTCACGGTGTCCGAGGGCTGCAGCCCGCCCTGGAAGGCCCGGGCCCGGATCACCACCGAATCGGTGATCTCGATGGGGCCGGAGTAGGGCAGGCTGTTGTCCAGGGTGGGGATGGAGCCGTCCGTGGTATAGCGGATCTGGGCGCCGCTTTCCGCCGCAAGCTGCACGGTGATTTCTCCCCGGTACAGGCCGCTGGGGGTATCGAACACGGGCTTTTGACTGAACCCGGAAAAGCCGCTGCCGTTGGCCTGGCCGGGGGTCGGCGCGTCATAATAAAAAAAACCGTTGGCCCCCAGGGTGCGGCCGTAGGAGATATCCGTGGGGATCTCGGGCAGGTACATCCTATCCAGTATCCGGCCGGTGGCGTCGGCCAGGGTGAGGATCTCGCCCCCCGCCCGCTTCAGGCCGAAGGAGCCCCGCAGCTGGGACAGGTTCACGCCGTCCCCGCTGTACTTGTCCAGCAGGATCACCTTGTATTCCCCGGGAGAAATGGACGTTCCGGCGGGGAACGTCCATTTATGCGGCCAGCCGATATTGTCGCTCAGCCCCCAGCCGGAAAGATCCTGCACCTGGGCGGAGGAATTGTAGATTTCCACATAATCCCCGGGGCCCAGGTCCTCGAAGGCTTTGATCCTGTTGGCGGAGGACATGACCTCGGAAATATAGACGCCGGAATGGTTCAGGGCGCGAAGGAACTGGTCCGCCCGGTTGGCGCCGCTTTGATCGTTGGGCGCGCCGGGGGTGGGCAGGGTGTTCACCCGCCAGTTCAGGGTCTGGGGGTCGCGGCCGTAGCTCATATCCCGGCCCACGCCCGTGACCACCACCCGGTCCACCAGCTCGCCCAGCTGGGTGGAGAGCACCAGGGTTTCTTCTTCGTTGTTGATGGAAAAATTGGTGTGGGGATACCGGGTGGTTTCCTCCACTTTGTCTTTGCCCGAGCAGAACACGATGTAATACCCGCCCGCCGGGATCACCGCGTCCTGCGGGAAGGTCCATTTGACGGGCTTGGTTTCATCGTCGGAGAGGGCGAAATTGCCCAGGGGGATATCCTTCTCCCCGGCGTTGTACAATTCGATCCAGTCGCTCAGATCGTCGTCCTCGTCCCGCAGCCCGGACCGGGGGGTGGGCACCACCTCGTTGATCATCAGCGTGCCCGGCGTGACGGCGTAGGCGGCCAGGTACCGGGCGTGGCCCTCCTGGGTGTTTTCAAAGCCGGGGGAATAGCTGTCGGTCTTTTCCCAGGGGGCGGAGGGCGAAGCGTCGTCCTCGCCGTCCCCGGCGGCGGCCGGCACGCGGATGTAGCTTTCGTTGCCGTTCAGGGTGGGCACGGTCACCGAGTCGATGGAGACGCCGGAGGCGTCGAAGAGATAAAGCGTCTCTCCCAGGGAGGACATTTTGAATTTGGCGTGAAAGATGCCGTGAGCGTCGTCCTGATTGGTCCCGTCGCAGAACACCACCACCCGGCCCCCGGCGGAAAGCGTCACGTCCGGGAAGAGGAATTTGATGCGGTCGTTGCGGTCCGAAATGCCCACGCCCTTGAGGTTCATGGGCTCGTCCAGGGTGTTTTCGATCTCCACCCAATCCCCGAACCGGCCGTTTTCATCCGGCAGGGCGGAGAGGTTGTCCGTCATCACCTCGGAGAGCACCAGCCCCGCGTGGGTGCTCACCTGGCCGGAAGCGGACACGTTCATCGCCCGGACGGTGGTTTCCTTGGGCATCACCAGCACAAACAGCACCAGCGCCGCCGCCAGGATCAGCAGCAGGGGGAGCCGGATATCTTTTTTATTGGCGTTTCTGCGCTTTTTTCGCCGGGACTGCGCCATGGTGCAGCCTCCTTTCGCGTAAAAGAGGATCGGGGGCGGGTCCGCGCCCGGGGGCACGCCGTTCCGCAGGGCGGAACGCAGCAATCGTTATTTCATTGACGCCCGGCGCGCACCCCTTCGGGGCCCCGGGACGGAAAGCTGCGCTTTCCCCGTCATTATACCGTTTTTTGCGCCGGAGCGCAAGGCTTTCAGGGGGTCCATGCCAGCTGCCGGGCCAGGGAGAGAAGCGCTTCCGTTCCGGCGGCGGGGGTATAGAATGCGTAGGCCGCGGTTTCGTTGGAAAAATACAGGCAGGCCTCCTGCCCGCTTTCGGCCAGCAGCGCGGGCAACCCCAGCACCGTCAGGTCCCCCCGGACGGAAACCTCCATCCGTTCGCGCAGCAGCAGCGGGGCTGCGGCGGCGGGCTGCACGGCGTATACGGCGGCGTCGTCGTAAATCAGGCACGCCACCCGCGCGGTGCTGCCGTCGTAGGCGCTGTTGCCGGCCTGGCCCCGGCAGCTTTGGCCCGGCAGCGCGGGCAAAGGACAGCCGAACAGGCCGGCCAGGGCCGCGGGATCGTCCATGGCGGCGGACTGCATCCGGGTCACCGCCGGGGCGCTTTCCTCCGCCGTCTGGGGCGCTTTCGTCTCCTCGGGGGACTGGAGCAGCACCGCGGCCAGGCAGACCGCCGCCATCAGCAGCAGCGACAGCAGCGCGCCGCCGATCCGCTTCGCCCAACGGCTTAATTTACCTTGCTTTCCGTTTTTGTCCGCCACGGCGTCCTCCTTGCCGGCTGCGTTTTCTCCATTCCTGGCCCGCCACCGATCCGATCAGGGACAGCAGCAGGCACAGCAGCCCCATGCCGACGCTTTCGTATACCGGCAGCAGCAGCAGCGCCCCGCCCACCGGGAAAAACGCGGCGAAGGGATGCACGCCGCCCAGCCCCGCCCACAGCGCCAGAAAAAACGCGCACAGGGGGATCACGGCGTAAAGGTGGATCAGGTACAGAAGCACGCCGCCGTCTCCCTCCGCCAATGTGAAAAGAAACGGGATGCCCTGCAGCGCCAGGGCGGACAGGACAAGCACCGCAAAGCGGAAAACCGCCCTGCGCGGGGAAAAACCGTCCGTGTCCGTCCTTCGCCTGTTCATCCGTTTCTTCAGCACTGTCAGGTCCGCCCCCTGCTTCCGTGGGGGACGGCCGGCTTTCAGCATGCTTTAACGCCTGCCGCCTTACCCTTCGGGAGCCGGCAGGACGGCCAACCGCGCTATCGCGCCGGTTGCCTCGTTAAATGAACCTTAACGCCTGCCGCCTTACCCTTCGGGAGTCGGCAGGACGGCCAACCGCGCTATCGCGCCGGTTGCCTCGCTATTATACCACAACCGGGGCGGTGATACAATCGTTTACGACAATAATGTTACAAATTCTTTTCAAATTTATGTGGAAAAAGCGCCGGCGGTATGCTATACTGGAGCATGCGGGCGTATGCCCGCCCACAGAAGGAGGAATGACGTTTGGAAACGCCGGTTGGCGGTCTGCTGTTGATCCAGGTGGTTCTGATCGCGATCAATGCGTTTTTTGCCGCGGCGGAGATCGCCGTGGTGTCCCTGAGCGAAACGAAGCTGCGCCGCCGGGCGGAGGAGGGCGACAAGGTTTCCGCGCGGCTGCTGAAAATGGTGCTGGAGCCCTCGGGCTTCCTGTCCACCATTCAGGTGGCCATCACCCTGGCGGGGTTCCTGGCCAGCGCCTTCGCGGCGGATAATTTTGCCGCGCCGCTGGTACGGACAATCCGCGGCTGGGGGTTTACGGCCTTTTCTGACGCCGCGCTCAATACCCTGTGCGTGGTGCTCATCACGCTGATCCTGTCTTATTTCACCCTGGTGTTCGGCGAGCTGGTGCCCAAGCGGGTGGCCATGAAGAAGCCGGAAAAGGTGGCCCGGGCGGTGAGCGGGGTGATCCAGGGCGTATCGAAGGTGATGAAGCCGGTGGTGTGGCTGCTGACCAAATCGGTCAACGGCGTGCTGCGGCTTTTCGGCATCGACCCCAACGACAATGAAGAAGAAGTCACCGAGGACGAGATCCGCATGCTGGTGGACATGGGCGAGGAGAAGGGCGCCATCGCCGGCAACGAGCGGGACATGATCGAGAACATTTTCGAGTTCAACAACATGACCGCCGCCGACTGCATGACCCACCGCACCGACGTGACCGCCCTGCAGGTGGACGCCGGGAACCGGGAGATCATGCGCACCATCCTGGAAAGCGGGCTGAGCCGCTTCCCGGTGTACGGGGAGGACCTGGACGACGTGCTGGGCACCATCAACACGAGGGATTATCTGCTGGCCCTGTCCACCGGCGGCAAAAAGACGCTGCGGGAGATCCTGCGCCCGGCGTACTTCGTGCCGGAATCCGTGCGGACGGACGTGCTGTTCCGGGACATGCAGAAGAAAAAGACCCACATCGCCATCGTGGTGGACGAATACGGCGGCACCAGCGGGCTCATTACCATGGAGGACCTGCTGGAGGAGATCGTGGGCAATATCTACGACGAGTACGATCCGCCCCTGCCCCCGGAGATCCAGAAAACCGGGGAAAACCAGTACCGCATCGCCGGCAGCACCCTGATCGAAGTCATCAACGAGGCGCTGGGGCTTTCCCTGCCCACGGATCAGGGCTACGAATCCCTGGGCGGGCTGATCTACAGCCGGATGATGACCATTCCCAAGGACGGCAGCCATCCGGTGGTGGAGTGCTGCGGGCTGCGCATCCGGGCGGAGGAGATCATCGACCGGCGGGTGGAATGGGCCACGGTGACGGTGCTGGAGCCGGCCGGCGAAAAGGCCGCCCCCCGGCCGGAAACGAAAGAGGAGGCATAACGGCGATATGCGCATACGAAAGCTGACGGCGCTGCTGCTGATCCTGATGCTGGCTGCGGGCTGCGCCCCCGCGGCCTATTCCGCCCCCCAGCGGGAGGCGCAGGCCATGGCCTTTGATCCGGACGAAGGGCTGCAGACGGTCCTGGACATCCTGGCCGCCGCCCTGGCGGAAACGGAAGAAACGGGATGCGTGCTCACGGAGGGAGCGGACCCCGCCTCGGCGCTGGGCCAGCGGGCGCTGGCCGCCGCGGCGCTGAAGTGCCGGCCCACCACGTTCCTCACCTGGGCGGAAGCGGAAAAACTGTACAGCCAGCTGTTCACTTCCGGCGTGTTTGCCCCCGGGGAAGCCCCCGCGGCGGAGGGCATCCTGTTTCAGCGGGAAGGGATCAGCCTTGTGCCGGATGCGTTCGGCGCCTGCGGCGCGTATATTTACGCCGTGGAGACCGACGGGGCGGACGTGACCGCGGACTGCGATTTTTATGTGAGCGACGTGACGATGGAGGACGGCGGGGATATTTCCCTGCTGCCGGAGGACGCGGTGCTCTGGCTGCGGGGGGCGAGGGTATCCCTGCGGAAAAACGCGGAGGCGGAATTCGGATACACGGTGAACGGCATCGTGCTGACGCCGCGGTACGAAAGCGGCTGCTCCGCCCTGTGGCGGGAAGAAACGGACGAAGCGGCGGGGTATTCCCTGCGGCTGCCGGAATTCCTGCTGCCCGGGGAGGGCGCGGGCGAATGGCGCAGCGCGGACGGGAGCGTGACGGTGCAGATCCGGCTGAGCCTGGCGGACATGTCCTTCGACGAAGCGGCGGAGGCCTTTGAAAAGGCCCATCCCGGCTGCCGGATCACCGCGGATCGGGCGTTCAGCCGCATGGAAGCCCTGGGCGAGGGGGAATACCATCTGACGGTGCTCACCGAGGATACGGGCAGCGTATACAGCCTGGCCCTGCGCTTTCCCGCGGAGCGCCAGGCGGAATACGCCTTTTATGCGGAAATGATCCGCAATTCCTTCATCGTTTGGGAGATCGCCAATGGATAAGAAGAAAAAGCTGATCTGCCTGGCGGCGGGCGCGCTGGCCCTGGCGGCGCTGGCGTTCGCGCTGCTGTACCGGCCGGGCGGCGGAGAGGATCAGGCTGCCTCCGCATCCCGCAGGGTGCAGGAAACGGTGGCCGATCAGGGGTATTTCACGGTCAAGCGCCTGTCGGGGGAGGCCTATTATCCCGACGAAAAAAACTGGACGTATCATTTCACCTACGCTTATCCGGCGGTGGAAGGGGACACCTACACCGCGGCGCTGATCAACGATACCTACAAAATGGCGCTGGGGGAAACGAAGGACATCGCCCTGCCCATGTTCGCCGCGTCCCCGGACATGCAGTCCGGCGGGCACAACGAAGTGGAGCATGATTTTTCCGTGCTGTGCAACACCGACCGGCTGCTGAGCATCCTGCAGCGCCAGCGGCAGACCCGGGGGGAGAAGCTCCTGTCCCTGCAGCTGGAGGCGCAGACCTTCAACGTATACGGCGATACCGCCGGGGACGTGATGACCCTCCGGGGCGCGGCGCTGATCCTGGCCGGGGCGGACCCGGAAAACCTGGAGGGGATCACGGCGGCGGATCTGCCGGATTATCCCGGGCTGGTGAACGGCTCCTCCGACGAAATGGAGGAGGCGCTGCTGCCTGTCCTGTACGCGGAGTTTGAGAAGCTGCAGGCCGCGGGCGCCGTTCGCCCCGACGCGGACCGGGACGATTACGAGGTGGACTTCATTCCGAGCCGGGATTTCTATGTGTCGGCGGAGGGGAAGATCGTATTTTTCTTCCCGCCCTGCCTGCTGGCGGAGCCTTCCTTCGACGTGCCCGAGTTTCCTTTCTCCCCATCGGAGCTGGAAGCGCTTATGTAAGGCGCGGCATTGCATGAAAAAACGGCCTTCCCTTGCTGCGGGAAAGCCGTTTTTTGCTGGAAACTGTTATTTTTCCGGGGCGTCCTCCGCCTGGGGGGCGTCCGCAGCCTTGTATTTCTCAATGGCGCTGCGGCCGTAGATCACCAGGGCGGTGAGGGTCAGCGCCACGGCGCACCACAGCACGATCCAGTGCACCGGGACCCCCAGCTGCATGAACTGTTCGTGGAAGAAGCACAATATCAGCCCCGCCACCGTGGTGGCCTGGGCGATCTTTCCGATCCAGATGGCGTATACCACCACGCCCTTGTTGTACAGGATGATGCCGCCCAGCACCATCAGCAGCTCCTTGAGCAGGATGATGGCCAGGGCAGGCCAGGGGGCCATGCCCTCCAGGGCCAGGGAAAGCATCACGCTGAGCACCATCAGCTTGTCGGCGAAGGGGTCCATCAGCTTGCCGAAATCGGTGATCAGATCGTATTTCCGGGCGATGTAGCCGTCCGCCAGGTCCGTCAGGCTGGCGACGATGAAGATCACCAGCGCCCAGGTATGGTGGCCTTGCATGAACACCGCCCAGTAAACCGGGATCAGCAGCGCCCGGATCATGGTGAGGGTGTTGGGGACGTTCAGGATCTTTTCGCTCTTTTTTTCTTGCGTCATGGTAATTGCCTCCTTGGTATGCACGCAGGTATTATAGCATTTTTCTCCGCGCTTTACAATGCCGCATCGCTTTACAGCGGCGGGATTCTTTGGTAAAATAAACGGGAAAGAAGGAATGCGGAATGGCAAACGGGGACCGGGCGCGGATGCAGGGCGCCCTGCTTTCCACCCTGGCGGGGCCGGGCGCGCTGCTGGGCATGAAAACGGTGCGGGCCTGCATGAAGGACGGGGAGATGCGCGTTTTCCTCGGCCACGCCCTGCTGCATGAGATCATGCCCTCCATGGGCCGCAGCCGGGAGGCGCTGGACCCCGTGGCCATGGCCGTCTGCGCGGAAATGGAATCCCCCGCGGTGGAGCAGCCCCTGGCGCTGGTATTGCGCAGCGCCGTGCGGGGCTGGGAGCGGCAGGCGCTGCCCCTGGTCCGGGCCTATGAGGAACGGGAGGAAAAAACGCCCCCCTGCCTGTGCATGGGCCTTTCGGCGCTGATCATGCTGTATGCCGGGGCCCGGCGGACGGAGGACGGCCGGTACGCCTGCCTGCCGGAGGGGGAGGAAGTGCCCCTTTCAGACGATGAAGAGACGCTGTACTCCTTCTCCCGCCTCAGCTGCGATATGCCCCCGGAGACGCTTGCCTACGCCGTGCTCAGCGACCGGGCCATCTGGGAAGAGGATCTGCGCGAGGCGCCCGGGCTGGAGGAGAGGATCGGGGCCCAATTGCGGGATATTCAGCTGCTGGGCCTGCGCGCCGCGCTGGAGAGGGCCTGGCAGGAAAGCAAACGGGAAATCTGAAAGGAAACAGGCATGCACGTCGTTTTATATGCGCCGGAGATCCCCCAGAACACGGGGAATATCGCCCGCACCTGCGCCGCCACCCGGACGGAGCTGATCCTCATCGAGCCCCTGGGCTTTTCCCTTTCGGACAAATACATGAAGCGGGCGGGGCTGGACTATTTTTCCATGGTGGATATTTCCGTGCTGCCGGATTTTGAAGCGCTGATGCGGAAATATCCGGATGCGGCGTATCACTTCGCCAGCACCAAGGCGCCCCGGGCGTATACCGAGGCGCGCTACGGGCCAGACGATTTCCTGGTGTTCGGGTGCGAAACGAAGGGGCTGCCGGAATCGCTGCTGTCCCGGGTATACGGCCGTTGCGTGCGCATCCCCATGCGCCCCGACGCCCGCAGCCTGAACCTGGCCAATTCCGTGGCCGTGGTGCTCTACGAGGCCCTGCGGCAGCAGGGGTTTCCGGGGCTGAGCGCGGAAGGCAGGCTGACCGGCCGCCAGGACGAAAGCGCGCCCTGGATGGATTACGTTTGATCGGAGGGATGAAGGATGATGACCCGGCAGCCCGGCCGTCAGGAATACGAGCAGCGAAAAAAATGGGAAAAGGAAGACCGGCGGGAGCATTTCCGCCTGGCCGCCGGGATGATGGATTTCCTGGGCGTGGTGCTGGGCGTGATCGTGATCCTGGTGCTGCTGGCGCTGATTTTTTCGCTGGTATCCTGGCTGACCCAGGATGTGTCCAGCACCTTTTCCATCCTGCGCACCCGGTTTCAGTAACGGCGGAAAAACCGGGCATACTAAGGAGGCGTTGGCATGGAGGTTTCCTGGGATTCGCTGCACGTGGAGATTGCCGGGTGCGAAAAATGCGGCCTGTGCCGGCAGATCCATCATAAGGTGCCGGGGCAGGGCAGCGGCAGCGCGGACCTCATGTTCATCGGCGAGGGCCCCGGTGCGGACGAAGACCTGCAGGGCCTTGCTTTCGTGGGCCGGGCTGGGCAGCTGCTGACGAAAATGATCGAAGCCATCGGCATGACGCGGGAGCAGGTGTATATCTGCAACGTGGTCAAGTGCCGCCCGCCCCAGAACCGGGCGCCGCTGCCGGAGGAGGCCGCTGCCTGCATGCCGTATCTGCGGGCCCAGTTCGCCCTGGTGCGGCCGAAGGTGATCGTGCTGCTGGGAGCCACCGCCGCCCGGGCGGTGCTGGGCGATCAGATCCGCATCACCCGGGACCGGGGGATCTGGACGGAGAAAAAGGGCGTGTGGTTCATGCCTACTTATCACCCCGCGGCCCTGCTGCGGGACGAAAGCAAGAAGCGCGACGCCTGGCACGATCTGCAATCCGTGCGGGACAAGCTGAAGGAACTGACGGAAGCCTGACAGGAGGGATACCGTGGCCGGGGTAGACAAGGTATATCAGGAGATGCTCTCGTTTTTCCGCCCCCTGTGGCCGGGGGAGGATAAGCCCCTGGTGCTGGGCGAAGGGAAAAGCGACGGACCGACGCTGATGCTGGTAGGCGAAGCCCCCGGAGAAACCGAGGTGGTGAAGGGCCGGCCCTTCGTGGGCAAGGCGGGGAAGAACCTGGACGAATTCCTGCTGCTGGCGGGCCTGAAAAGGGAGGAGATCTTCGTTTCCAACGTGGTGAAGATCCGCCCCACGGAAACGGGCCCCACCGGCCGGAAGCGCAACCGGGCGCCGAACAAGGAGGAGCTGTCCCTTTTCACGCCCTGGCTGCTCCGGGAGATCGCGGCGGTGCGTCCCCGGGCCATTGCCACGCTGGGCAACGTGCCGCTCCGGGCGCTCACCGACGGCAAACGCACCGTGGGGGACTGCCACGGCACCTGGATGGACAGCGCTGCGGGACGGCCGCTGTTCGCGCTGTATCATCCCGCTTCCATCATTTACCGCAGGGCCCTGGCCCCGGTGTACGAGCAGGATGTGAAGGCCCTGGCGGCGGATCTGCGGCGCGGACTGTGACATTTCAGACGCAAAAAGCGGGTTTTGGAGCAAACTGCCTTTTCAGCGGCCCGCCCCCTGTGCTATGATGTTTCCGTCAAAGTGCAGAAAGGGAGGCGAGAAAGCGTGGAAGCGGTATTTGATTTTATCGTGACCAATCTGCCGCTGATCTTATGTCTGCTTTCAGGCGTGGCGCTGCTGGTGGTGGAGGTGTTCGTGCCGGGGTTCGGCCTGCCGGGGATTTCCGGGCTGATCCTGACCACCGTGGGCATCTTCATCACCTGGAACCAGTATGGCCCGGCCGCGGGGCTGGCGGTGACGCTGATCACCCTGGCGCTGGCGGGGATCGCCATATCGGCGTCCATCAAGTCCGCCGCCACGGGCAGGATCAGCAGATCCGATCTGATCCTCAAGGAAGTGACCCAGACCATGGATCACGAGGAGACGGAGGCGCTGCTGGGCAAGGAGGGCGTCACCGTGACGGTGCTCAATCCCGTGGGATTCGCGGAATTCGACGGGGTGCGCCTGAACGTGGTGTCCGAAGGCCAGTACCTGGAAAAAGACGTTAAGGTCCGGGTAGAAAAGGTGGAGGGCGCGAAGATCGTGGTGCGCGCCGTCCAGGGATAACGAATGGGAAAGCTCAACGTCAGCCAATGAACTGAGAAAAGAAAGGGGATCGAAAAATGTTTGCTGCCGGTATTTCAAGCGCGGCGCTGCTGTGGATCATCCTGGTCGCCGTCATCATCATCGTCGCCGCCGTGTTCTTCCGTTACGTGCCCGTGGGGCTGTGGATCAACGCCCGGGCGTCGGGCGCTCCGGTCAAGATCATTTCCCTGATCGGCATGCGCTTCCGCCGCATCAGCCCCCAGAAGATCGTCAACGCCTACATCAAAGCCCGCAAGGCCGGCCTGGACGTCACCACCGATATGCTGGAGACTCACTTCCTGGCCGGCGGTAACGTGGAAAGGGTCATCAACGCCCTGATTTCCGCCAAGCAGGCCAGCATCAACCTGTCCTTCACCACCGCCTGCGCCATCGACCTGGCAGGCCGCGACGTGCTCCAGGCCGTGCAGATGAGCGTGCTGCCCAAGGTCATTGAGACTCCGCCTGTGGCCGCCATCGCCCAGGACGGCATCGAACTGCGGGCCAAGGCCCGGGTCACCGTGCGCACCAACATCGAACGCCTGGTGGGCGGCGCCGGCGAGGAAACCATCATCGCCCGCGTCGGCGAAGGCATCGTGACCACCATCGGCTCCTCCAACACCCACAAGGCCGTGCTGGAGAACCCCGATTCCATTTCCCAGACCGTGCTGGACAAGGGCCTGGACAAGGGAACCGCCTATGAGATCCTTTCCATTGATATCGCCGACATCGACGTGGGCCGCAACATCGGCGCTCAGCTGCAGATGGATCAGGCCGAGGCCGACCGCCGCATCGCCCAGGCGAAGGCGGAGGAGCGCCGCGCCATGGCCGTTGCCCACGAGCAGGAAATGAAGGCTGCCGTGCAGGAAATGCAGGCCAAAGTGGTGGAAGCCCAGGCTCAGGTGCCCCTGGCCATGGCCGAGGCCCTGCGGGAAGGCAAGCTGGGCGTGATGGATTATTATCAGATGCAGAACACCATCGCCGACACCGAAATGCGCACCGGCATCGCCAAGGCCGCCGCGCCGGCGTCGGAAATCGCCAAGCCCCTGGATGGCAAAAAGTAACGGATTCCGCGGACGCGCGCCTTCCCGGGCGGGAGGGCGCCCGCGTCCCATGCCGTAAAGAAAGGAGGCCGGCCGCGTGGAAGGCATTGGCGCCCTTTGGGTGATCATCATGATCGTTTCAGCCGTTGTTTCGACCCTGAAAAAGAAACAGCAGCAACAGCAGGCGCAGCAAAAAAAGAACGCGTTCGGCGCGTCCCAGCCCGTGCGGCAGCAGGCGCATCAGGCTCCGGCCCGTCCGGCGGCGGTTCAGAGGCAGCCGGACCGGGAGCATAGCGCGCCTCAGGCCGCCCCCGTCCGGGAGGCCGCCCACGTATCGAAGCCCCTGGAGCCCCACATGCATGAAGCCGCGCAGCTCATGGGCCAGGAGGGCGTGGGCACCGAAGGCATGGATTGCTGCCATGACTACATGCTCACCGGCGATTCCGCAGAGGAACAGACCGACCTGCTGATGCTGTCGGACAAGTCCGAGGAAGAACGGGCTCAATCGCTGCTCCAGGGCGTGATTTTCAGCGAGATCCTGGGCCGTCGGCCCATGAAAAAGTACGGAGGACACCAGGCGTGAGCGAAAACAGGCGTGACGAGCTGATTTCCGTGCTCATTGCCGATGACGAGCCCGGTATGCGGCTGATCCTGCGCAAAAAGATCCAGGCGACCGACGGTTTTTTTGTGGCGGGGGAGGCCGTCAGTGGCGACGAGGCAATGACGCTGTACGAAAAGCTGCATCCCCAGGTGGTGTTTCTGGATGTGGATATGCCGGGCAAAACGGGCATTGAGTGCGCCCGGCTGATCCAGGACCAGAACCCGGCCTGCGTGCTGATTTTCGCCACCGGCCATGAGGAGTACATGGGCGAGGCCTTCGAGGTATACGCCTTCGATTACCTGGTCAAGCCCTTCAAGATGGATCGTCTGGAGCAGACCCTGCAAAGGATATCCGATCGGCTGCGGCGCGTGCCGGAGGCCAGCCTGCCTTCTCCCCAGCTCACGGAAAGCCGGCGCAGCGGCGAAAGGCTGATGCTCAAGCACCGCGACGGCGTGACCTTCATCGATCTGCAGGAGATCCTGCTGGTGCAGCGTGAAGAACGGGCCACCGTGATCTATACTGCCGACGGCGGGAGATACGTGCTCACCGAATCGCTCTCCGAAACGGAAGCCCGGCTGGACCCGGACATCTTCTTCCGCTGCCACAAGAGCTACATCATCAACCTGCGCCGGATCAGGAACATCACGCCCTACGGCCGCTGGACCTACGTGGTGCAGCTCGACGGCACCGCCCACGACGCCCTGATCACCCACGACAAATACGAAGAACTGGAAAAACGGTTCAGCTGAACAGCAATCACATTGCAAAGCGCTCTCTTTTGTTTTTCAACAAGAGAGCGCTTTTTTGTAT
>JAFZQK010000057.1 GCA_017620455.1 Clostridia bacterium | reverse complement strand
GAAATCGTGGGCCTGATGGATAAGCCCAGGAGCACGGTGGTAACGGGCGTTGAAATGTTCCACAAGCTGCTGGACGACGCGCAGGCGGGCGACAACATCGGCGCGCTGCTGCGCGGTGTGCAGCGGAACGAGATCGAGCGCGGCCAGGTGCTGGCGAAGCCCGGCAGCATCAAGCCCCACACCCATTTCTTCGGCCAGGTGTACGTGCTGAAGAAGGAAGAGGGCGGCCGTCACACCCCGTTCTTCAACGGGTACCGTCCGCAGTTCTTCTTCCGCACCACGGACGTGACCGGCTCCATCAAGCTGCCCGAGGGCGTTGAGATGGTCATGCCCGGCGACAACGTGGAAATGGAAGTGGAGCTGATCACCCCCATCGCCATCGAAGCGGGCCTCCGCTTCGCCATCCGCGAAGGCGGCCACACCGTGGGCGCCGGCGCCGTGGTCCGCATGGTGGAATAATCCCAAAAACGTGACAATGCCCGGCAGGCGAAAGCCCGCCGGGTTTTTTGTATGCCCGAAACCGCATAGAACCTAATGCCTTCGCTCAGATTAAAACGGAGGAGGGCGTCAGATGCAGGTAAGAACAGATCTGGCCATGGAATGCCGGGCACTGGGGGAGGAAACGGCGGGCGTAATGAAACGCGCCTATCGCCGCGGCAGCATCGAGGAGATCCATGTGGCGATAGAAACGGAGGAAGCGGAAAAAGCCCTGGGAAAGCCCCGGGGAGAATACGTGACGCTGTGTCACCCACAGATCCTGCGCGCGGAGGCGGAGGAGAGGCTGGCGCTTTCACGGGCCGTGGCGGACGCGGTAAGGCCGCTGCTGCCGCCCTTCGGGGATGTGATGGTGGTGGGGCTGGGAAACAGGCACGTGACGGCGGACGCCCTGGGCAGCCGGGTGGTAGAGAGCATGATGGTGACGCGCCATCTGAAAGGCACGGAGCCGGAAGGGCTGCACGGGCGATTGCGGGGCGTGTGCGCCATTGCGCCGGGGGTGCTGGGGGTGACGGGCATGGAAACGGCGGAAATCGTAAAGGGGACCGTGGAAAGGACCCGCCCTGCCGCAGTCATTGCCATCGACGCCCTGGCGGCCCGGGAAAGCGGGCGCATCTGCACCACCGTGCAGATCACCGATACCGGCATCCAGCCGGGCAGCGGCGTGGGCAACCACCGCCGGGGATTGACCCGGGAAACGCTGGGGGTGCCGGTGATCGCGGTGGGGGTGCCCATGGTGGTGTACGCCGCGGTGATCGCCCGGGACGCGCTGACCTTGCTGCTTTCGGACATGGGGCTTGCGGAGGAGGAGCACGCCCCGGCGCTGGACGCGCTGACGGAAAAGGTGGTGAAAACGGGGCTGGGGGACCTGGTGGTGACCCCCCGGGAAGTGGACGAAATGGTGGGCATGGTGGCCAGGATCCTGGCGGACGGGCTGAACATGGCGCTGCAGCCCAGGCTTTCGGAAGAAGAAATCCAGGCCCTTTCGCATGACGGGATGTAGACGCGCATATCCTGTTATGAGGTGAAAGCATGAGAAAGAGGCGCGGTTATTGGGCGGCGGCGGTGGCGGCGGTGTGCTGGTGCGTCCTGGGGCTTGCGGAAAACGCCGGATTTTTAATGGAGGTGATCTCCGTTTCCGCCATCCCCAAAGCGCCCCGGAAGGTATATATTTACCACACGCACACCTACGAGGCCTACGAGCCGGATGAGGAGAACCGCTATCAGCAGACGGAAGCGTGGCGCACGGCGGACGAGAGGTACAATATCGTGCGCGTGGGAGAGGAGCTGGCCGGGCACCTGCGCGCCGCCGGGGTGGAGGTGAAGCACGACACCGCGGCGTACGAGCCGCCCCGGCTGTCCACCGCCTATTCCCGTTCCCTGGAGGGGATCACCCGGGCGGCGGAGGAGGGGTACGATCTGTACGTCGATCTGCACCGGGATTCCTATTCCAAGGGCAACGGGGAAAACACCGTGGACGTGGACGGGCATCCATCGGCGCGGATCCTGATCCTGGTGGGGAAAGGGACCGGGACGGATTTTGACGAAAAGCCGGAATGGGAAAAGAACGAAAGGGTGGGTCAAGCACTCAGCGACGCGCTGAACCGGCGGGCGGAGGGCCTGTGCAGGGGCGTGGCGCTGAAATCCGGGCGGTATAACCAGCAGGCGGCCACGCCCAGCCTGCTCATCGAGGTGGGGAATAACAAAAACACCCTGCCGGAAGCGCTACGGGCCGCGGAGCCGCTGGCCTGGGCGATCTGCCGGTATCTGGATACCCTGGAATGATTTGCACACGCCGCCTTTTTGTGGTATACTGCATCAAGAAGGGAAGGGGCGGCATGAAGGATTTTTCCGCAAAGGAAATGAGAAGGGAATACCGGGGCGTGCTGCGCATCACGGCGTGGACGTTTTCGGCGGTGCTGATCGCCGCCTCCTTCGCGGGGGCGATCCTGATTTCCAAAGGCGCGGACCGGAAGGATGCCGTCACCGCCGCATGGCTGCTGGGCATCGGCTGCCTGGGGGCGGCGGGCTGGTTCCTGGTGCTGACCGACCGGCGGCGGCTGATCCGGAAAACGCCCTTCGGCCAGGATGCCGCCCGGATCGGCGATACGGAGAAGGTGCTGAATCAGATCGACGAAAGCGCGGCCGCTTTCTTTGACGACCGGGGCGCTTTCGTGCTGACGAGGGATTTTCTTTTGATCCGGTATCTGAGCCCCTGCCGGCTGGACCCGCAGCGCGTCTGCATGACGGCGCTGCCGCGGAGCGCGATCCGGGCCGTGCTGACCCAGCCGGAAAACGACCGGGAGGAGCCGGAAAAGCGCCTGGTCACGGTGCTGACGGACGATGGACGCAGCCGGGAATTCCGCTGCTGTCTGCACCAGGATCTGGACGCGCTGGCCGCGTGGATGCGCAGGGAGCCGGAGAACGAACGCAGGTGAAGAAAATGACACGGAACAATTGCGCGCCGGTGGGGATGTTCGACAGCGGCGTGGGCGGGATCAGCGTGCTGCGGGAAGCGGTGAAGGAGCTTCCCCAAGAGCGTTTTCTCTTTTTTGGCGATACCCTGAACGCGCCCTACGGCACGAAAACCCGGGAACAGGTGCAGGCGCTGTCCCGGCAGGCGGTGGAAATGCTGCTGGAACGGGGATGCAAGGCCATTGTGATCGCCTGCAATACCGCCACCAGCGCCGCGGCCGCGGGTCTAAGGGCCGCCTATCCGCATCTGCCCATCATCGGCATGGAACCGGCGCTGAAGCCGGCGTCGCTGCTGCGCCGGGGCGGCGTCATCCTGTCCCTGGCCACGCCGGGCACCATCGCCGGGGAAAAATATGCCCGCCTGATGGCCCGCTACGGGGACGGGGTAGTGTCCCTGCCCTGCCCGGGGCTGATGGAATTCGTGGAGCGGCTGGAGACGGACAGCCCGGCCCTGGAAGCATACCTGATGCGTCAGATCGGGCCGTATGCGTCGGATCAGATCGACGCGGTGGTGCTGGGGTGCACCCATTACGTGTTCCTGCGGCCCGTGCTGAAGCGGCTGCTGCCGGGCGTGCCGCTGATCGACGGAAACGAAGGCACGGTGCGGCAGCTGAAAAAAAGGCTGGACGAAACGGGCCTGAGAGCGCTCGCCGGCAGCCGGGGCGGCGTGGAGATGATCTCCTCCGGCGGCCGGGAAGCGCTGGAAAGCATGGAAAAGCTGCTGCATGCGTGATTTTTTCCCCGGTGACAGGGAAGGAAAAGCATGCTATAATGTCAGTGAAGGCATTGGATCAAACGGAGGAACAAGAGGTACGGACATGAGCATTAAAATCACATCGGACAGCACCTGCGATCTGTCGCCGGAGCTGCTGGAAAAGTATGAGATCGGCCTGACCCCCCTGTCGGTCATCATGGATGGGAAAATGTACCGGGACGGCGAGGACATCCAGCCCCAGGACATTTTTTCCCACGTGGAGCGGGGCGGGGCTCTGTGCAGCACCTCGGCGGTGAACGTGGACGATTACAAGACGGTGTTTGCAAAATACGCCGGGGAATACGACGCGGTGGTCCATATCACCATCGGTTCCGGCTTTTCCGCGTGCTACCAGAACGCCACCATCGCGGCCTCCGCCTTTTCCAACGTGTATGTGGTGGACAGCCAGAACCTGTCCAGCGGCCAGGGGCATCTGGTGGTGGAGGCGGCGCAGCTGGCCCGGCAGGGCATGGGCGCCCAGGAGATCTGCAGCAATCTGAACGCCCTGCGCAGCCGGGTGCGCGCCAGCTTTATCCTGGACCGGCTGGATTACATGCAGAAGGGCGGCCGGTGCTCCGCAGTGGCGGCCCTGGGGGGCAGGCTGCTGAAAATCAAGCCCTGCATCGCCGTGCGGGACGGGAGCATGGGCATGGCGGATAAATACCGGGGCAGCTTCGACAAGTGCGTGGAAAAATACGTGAAGGACTGCCTGAAGGACCGGAAGGACCTGCGGCTGGACCGGATCTTCATCACCCACACCCCCGTGGACGACGGCGCCGTGCAGATGGCCCGGGAAACCATCCGGAAATACGCGGATTTTATGGAGATCATCGAAACCAACGCGGGCTGCACCGTTTCCTGCCACTGCGGGCCGGGCACCCTGGGCGTTCTGTTCATCACGAAATGACGAAAAACGTCCTGCGGCCAAGAAATTTTTCGGGAAAAAGGTATTGCTTTTTTCCTGGGAATTTGCTATACTATATAGGCTGCTTGAGAGAGCAGCCCATGCGCCCTTAGCTCAGCTGGATAGAGTGTTTGACTACGAATCAAAAGGTCGAGGGTTCGAATCCCCCAGGGCGCGCCAAAAAGCCCCGTCACTTACGTGGCGGGGCTTTGCTGTGCGCGTTGGATCATTCCGCGTCGGCGACGGTCATGGGGGTGCTGGCAACCAGAGACATATAGGAAGCGCCGTTGCTGCTGAAATAAGCGTCCTCGATGGCCATGAAGTCCATCAGCAGGCCGCCGCCCATTTCCGTGGATACATCCTCGGCGCCGTGGAGCATCACGGGGATGGAAATGGCCATCAGCTCTTCGTAGGAGCTGGTGCTGCTGAACAGTTTTTCCAGGGCTGCGAGGAATTCCAGGTTTTCGTTGCCGAATCTGAGCAGCATGCGCTGCAGGTTTTCGCCGCCGTCTTCCTCCTCCACGAACTCGGCGTTGTAGAGGCCGGTAAAGGTGTAAGCCTTGCCGTCGATGGTGAAAGTGATGGAATCGAAATCGAATTTCACATCCTTGGTGCAAACGTTTACCCACAGACGCATGACGGGGAAAGCGCTGCTTTCGTCGCCGTAGTTCAATACCAGCAGATCGAACCGGGTGTAGCTGTATTTGGCGTCGGAATTGGCCTTGTGGGAGAAGGCGGTGTCGCCGGCTTGCAGGAAGCTCTGCACGAAAGCGATGTTTTTTTCTTCGTTCACGTCGATGGTCAGATATTCATTTTCCTGCAGGGGCTTCATATCAAACTTGCTTTCGGAAGCGGATGCCGCGGCGCTCAGGCACAGCAGCAGGACGGCGAGAAGCAGGCATGCGGTTTTTTTCATGGATGGGATCCTCCTTGTTTTCAGTGCCGGATTATGATTTCTTTGACCCACTATAACGGATTCCGACTCCATTGTCAATTCGGAAAAGGCGATTTTTGTGTTTCTTGGGAGAAAATCAAAGAAAAAAGATGACGGCGGGGCAAAAGCGTGCTATAATGAATAAAAATCGTATGGGGTTCCGGGCCGGAACCGCAGGAAACTGAAAAGGGGAATGAGCATGCAAGGCAATGGACCGATGAACCGCAAAAAGAAGATTATCGGCAAAGCGACGGAAGAAAACATGCAGACCCACGGCGAAGGCCTGGGGGCGGACGTCTCCGGCGGCGAAGATTACGAAGGCCGGAAGGAACAGGTGCTCAGCCAGGGCCAGGCGCCCCAGGCGCAGCAGCCCGTGCAGCAGCAATCCAGCGCCCAGCGGCCTCAAAGCAGCGCGTCCTTCCCGTTCGCGCAGCTGGGCGGCGCCGCGCAGAAGCCTCAAAGCACACAGCAGCAGAGCAGCACCCAGCAAACCCAGAGCAAGCCGCAGCAGAGCGCATCCATGTTCAGCGGCAGCGAAAGGCCGGTTTCCTCCCAGCAGAGCGGGAGCGGCATGGGCGGTCTGCTGGGCGGCTTGCTGGGCGGCGGCAGCAGCGGTGGAAGCGGCAACGGCAGCGGGAAGAAGGGCATGAGCCCCATCCTGCTGATCGTGCTGGCGCTGGTGGTTTTCTTCCTGCTGCGGGGCGGGCTGTTCGGCGGAGATCAGCAGGACGACGCAGGCACCACGCAGCTGCCCACCGCCACGTCCGCGCCTGCGGGCAATAACGGGTGGAACAACGCGTCCAAGCCCACGGCGGTCCCCCAGACCGCTTCCGGCAGCGATGCGCTGCTGCAGCAGATGCTGGGGAACAACAGCTGGTACGGCCAGCAGACGGGATACAGCGCCCCGGCCAGCATCAATTCCGTGGGCGCCGTGGATCTGGATACCAATGTACGTAACGGTGTCCTGGATACCACCGTGGCCAGCGGCAGCCGGGCGAAATACACCAAGCCCTTGGGCAAGGGCCAGGATACCGTGACGGTGATGATCTACATGTGCGGCGCGGATCTGGAATCCCGCAGCGCCATGGGCACCAAGGACCTGCAGGAAATGCTGAACGCCAAGTACGGCGACAACGTGCGGGTCATCATTTTCACCGGCGGCAGCAAGCAGTGGCGGAACAACCTGGTGCAGTCCAACCGCAATCAGGTATGGCAGGTGGCGGGAGGCAGGATGGAATGCCTGGTGGACAACGCCGGCACCAGCGCCATGACCGAGCCCAAGACCCTCACCGCTTTCATTCAGTACTGTGCCCAGAGCTTCCCGGCCAGCCGCTACGGCCTGATCCTGTGGGACCACGGCTGCGGCTCAGTGAGCGGGTACGGCTACGACGAGAACAACACCCGCAGCGGCAGCATGAGCCTGGCGGGGCTGAAAACCGCGTTCGATCAGGGCGGCGTGAAGTTTGATTTCATCGGCTTTGACGCCTGCCTCATGGCCACGGTGGAAACCGCGCTGATGGCCAGCGACTATGCCGACTATCTGATTGCTTCCGAGGAAACGGAGCCGGGCATCGGCTGGTATTACACCAACTGGCTGACCGCGCTGGGGAACAACAGCAGCATTTCTACCCTGGACCTGGGCAAACAGATCGCAGACGATTTTGTGAAATACTGCGGCAGCGAATGCCGGGGGCAGAAAACCACCCTGTCCGTTACGGACCTGGCGGAGCTTTCCCACACGGTGCCGTCCAGGCTGAAGGCGTTCTCCCAGTCCATTTCCAGCCTGATCAGCAATCAGGAATACAAGACCGTATCCAACGCCCGCAACGGCAGCCGGGAATTCGCCTCCTCCAACCGCATCGACCAGGTGGACCTGACGGACCTGTGCTTCAACCTGAACACCAAGGAGAGCCGCGCCCTGGCCTCCGCCCTGCGGGGAGCCGTGAAATACAATAAGATCAACAACATCTCCAACGCCCACGGCCTGTCCGTTTACTTCCCGTACCAGCAGGTGCGCAACGTGGACAAGGCGGTGAGCACCTATGCCGCCATCGGCATGGACAGCAGCTATTCCCAGGCCATCCGCGATTTTGCCAGCGTGGAGGCCAGCGGCCAGGCGGTGAGCAGCTACGGCGGCTCGGCGATGCCGTCCCTGTTCGGCGGGTATGACACCTCTTCCGGCAGCGGGGACGATCTGGTGGGCGAACTGCTCAGCGCGTTCCTGGGCGGCGGTTACGGCCGCGTGGGCGGGCTGGACGGCAGCAATACGGCCTTCCTGGCGGATCAGCCCATGGATAAGGCGGAATTGGAAAAGTACCTGAAAAAGAACCGGCTGGACGCGACGAAGCTGGCGTTCCGTCAGGCGGGCAATGATTGGGTGCTGGAGCTGCCCGTCGAACAGTGGGCCATGGTCGCCAAAGCGGAGCAGAACGTATTCTATGACAACGGCAAGGGATATGTGGATCTGGGCCTCGACACCCTGTTCCACTTTGACGATCAGGGCCGGATGGTGGCCGATATGGACGGCACCTGGATGAGCGTGAACGGCCAGGTGGTGGCCTATTACAGCGAGGGCTTTGCCCAGGATGAAAGCGGCGCGTGGTACGCCGTGGGCCGGGTGCCCGCCCTGGTGGACGGCGACCGGGTGAATCTGCTGCTGGCCACCAGCAACGACACCGGCGACAGCCAGATCATCGGCATCCGCTACGAATACGTGAAAGGGGAAACGGAGACCGTGGCAAAGGCCGTGACGTTGGATGAGCTGTTCGCCTTTGAAAGCGAGCACGGTCAGGGCCGCAAGGAGCTGCCGCTGCAGTTCATCGCGAATCTGTACGATTACGGCCAGAATCTTGAGGACGGTTACGAGTTCGGCAAAGAAACCACCCTGAAGAGGACCGGCAACGTGGTCGGGAACATGGAACTGCCGGACGCCTCAAAAATGCTGGTGACCTACCGGTTCACGGATATCTACAATCAGGCTTACTGGACGCCCGTGGTGGGAAGATAACGGCAAAAATGGAGCAGCGCCCCTCGGCTTTGTGCGGAGGGGCGCTTTTTTGAACAGAAAAAGCGCTCCCGAAGGAGCGCCGGGCAGGCGGGATGCGCCGCTTACTTTTTCTTGGCTTTCTTGTTGACGGTTTCCTTCATGTCCTTGCCGGGCTTGAAGGCGGGCACGCGGGACGCCTTGATCTTGATCTGCTCGCCGGTGCGGGGATTGCGGCCGGCACGGGCGGTGCGGGTACGCACTTCAAAGGTGCCGAAGCCCACCAGCACCACCTTGCCGTCGGCCACCAGGCCTTCGGTGATGCCTTCCAGGGTGGCGTTGACGACTTTCATGGCTTCCGCCTTGGTGATTTCAGCGGTGGAAGATACTTTTTCAATCAGTTCAGTCTTATTCATGGTACGCATCCTTTCTTTTGCACTGATTCCGGGAAAAGATTCCCTTTTCCAGAATTATACAATATTTTCCGGTTTTAATCAAGCCCAATCTGTTTCAAAAACATCACAAAACCGTCATTTCCGGCATCAGCAGCAGGGCGGGGCCCTGATACGCGCCGTCCACCACGGTTTCCCTGGAAAGCCGCAGATGCTTGAGCACGTCGCTGAGCTTTCCGCTCATGGTGATGCCGGTGACGGGGCGGGTCTCCCTGCCGTCGAACCAGTACGCCAGGCGGATCTCGCCGCCGATGTAATCGCTGAACAGATCCATCTGCAGCCCGGAAAGGGATACGCATTCCAGATAGGGGGCGCTTTTCAGATCGGCATCGGATACGGTGCCCGCGTCCAGGACCATGCAGTTCATATTTCCGCTGGGGCGCTCCACGTTCAGGTACTGGCCGTAGCGGCTGGAGCCGTGATTGTTCTTCACCACGCCCTTGTCGATGACGCAGGTATCGGTGAGGGCCGTGCCGTCCTCGTCGAAGAAAGCGGAATCCTCGCTGCCCTCCACCACGCCGCGCATGGTGAGGGTCAGCCTGTCGCCGTCGCCGCCTTCCTGCAGATCGTCCTTCAGGCTGAAGGGGGTGGCGTGGGAGTAGACCGCATTGTAGCTCAGGGCCCAGGAAAGCTCCTCGCATATGCCGCGGATCTCGTGGGGGCGCAGCAGCACCCGGGTTTTCAGGGGCGTCTGCGGCTTTTCGGCGATGACCCGGTCCCGTACCTCGGCCATTTTCCGGGCGATCTCCGCGGTGATTTTTTCGGGATCAAAGACGGTGAAGCGGTAATCCTCGTACAGCTCCACGGACTGCTTATCATCCGTAAAGGTGGGGATGGCCTCGATCATGACCCGGTGGGTCACCTGGGATTTGTCCACGCCGCTGCTGTTGCGGACGTGCAGGGTGTCCCGGTAGAGAAAGATTTCGCAGGCGTTGATGCTGCCGCCGGGCACGCTGTCCGCGGCGAAGACGGCGTCCGCGATCTTCCGGCCCAGGGCCTTGGGATCCTCGTCCTGCATGTTGGTGGGCAGTTCGGCCCGGAGCGTTTCGCCTTCGGGCAGGGTATAGGGCGGATTGGACACTAGACCGGCGCGCCCGACCGCGTCGGCGATCTTCTTTTCCGCTTCTTCATCCGACAGCGCGGCGGATACGGTGAACGTGGAATCCCCCCGGCAGCCGTCGTGATCCACGTATACGGTCACTTTGGTATCCAGGGTATCGGTGGCGCGGACGGTTTCCAGCTGCCTGTGCACGAAAAACAGCTCATAGGATTTTGTGGCGGTTTCGCTGACGCGCCAGGCGCTGATGCCGCCGTTCTTTTTCAACAATTCAATGATGTTCGTCATCCCAGCTTCACCCTCACTTTCAGATGCGGCCCGCCGTCGGCCACCCGCACCCATTCCTTGTAGCCCTTGCCGCACATGCCGGAGCCGATGACCTTGCTCTGATCGGAGATCATGGAAATGGACTTGAGCAGATCGGGCACGAAGCCGCTCATCACCACGGGGGATACGTAATGATCGGTGAGCTTGCCGTCCACGATCTCGATGCCGTATTCCGCGGTGCACTGGATCTGCCAGTTTTTCGGATCCTCCATGCCGTTGTTGGTTTCAAAGAGCATATAGCCGTGCTTTACGGAGGCGATCATGTCCTCCAGCTTATCCTTGCCCGGCTCAAAGAAGGTGTTGGTCATCCGGGCGTAGGCCTTGCGCTTGTAGGAATCCCGGCGGCCGTTGCCGGTGGGGGCGGCGCCCAGCTGGGCGGCGCTGGCCAGATCGGACAGGCCGGCGGTGAGGATGCCGTCCTTGATGATCTGGGTATCGTGGGCCAGCACGCCGTCATCGTCGAAGAAGTAGGAGGCCACGGAATGGGTAGCCGCCGCGCCATCGTGCATGTTGGAAATGGGGGAGGCCACGTACTGGCCCATGCAGTGCTTGGCCAGGGCGCGGTCCTTGACGAACTGATCCATTTCCACGCCGTGGCCGAAGGCTTCGTGGGCGATGAGGCCGGTGATGGAGGGATCGGTGATCACGTCGTAGATGCCGGGCTCAATGGGGGTGGCGTGGGTAAGGTGCTCGGCCAGGTCAACGACTCTGCCGGCGTGGGCGCGCAGGGCGGAGATGATTTCGCTCAGCCGGTCCGCGCCCTCGGTGTGCCGGGCCTGCACCATCTTGTCCCCGCCGAACATTACGATCAGATGGCCGTTGGCCCAGCCGTAGTGCTGGCTGAGATGGCGGTTCCTGGAAACGAACAGCTTGGAGCAGGTGATAAACTGCAGCACGGCGAAGGCGTTGAGGACGCGCTGGTCCTTTTCGCCCATTTCTTCCACCAGCGCCTTGCATTCCTTCAGCAGGTCCGCGTCGCTGTAATCGGCGAAATCCGTTTCCCGGACGAAATCCTGCGCGATGGGCGCATCGTCGATGGGGCCGGGGGCGATCATGCGCTCCGAAAGCGCCGCGTCCGTCTCCACGGCGGCGCGGATGCGGTCCGCCAGGGCGGCTTTGTCACCGGAAATATCATCCAGGGAATACTCGTAAAACGCGCGCCCGTCGTTCATTTTCACCACGAACCCGCATTCCCCGCCGCCTTCCTGAACGGCGGAGGTGCGCTTGTCCGCCCGGACCACCGTGCTGCGCACGTCGGTGCCCAGGATGCTGACGTAGGGGAAATACCGGCCCAGGGCCTGCACCAGATCCGCGCAGTCCTGCCGTTTTCCGTTGAGATACGAAGAGAAAGGCATAGAAAAACGATCCTCCTTAATCTTTTTTTCCAGAATACTATACCATCAAAGGCTTTATTTGACAAGAGCGGCGGCCGTCAGCTCTCGGAGCGCAGCAGCTGCTGCTGATGGAATTGCAGCGTGTAAAGCTGATAGTACTGCCCGTGGCGGTGCAGCAGCTCCTGATGGGTGCCCTGCTCGGTGATGGCGCCGCCGGAGAGGACGATGATGTTGTCCGCGTGCTGGATGGTGGAAAGGCGATGGGCCACGATGAGCATGGTGCCGATGTTCTTGATCTTTTCCAGGGAATCCTGGATCAGCAGCTCCGTTTCCGTGTCGATGTTGGCGGTGGCTTCGTCCAGGATCACCACGGAGGGCTTGTGGATGATGGTACGGGCGAAGGACAGAAGCTGCCGCTGGCCGGCGGAGAAATTGTTGCCCCGCTCCCGCACCGGCTCGTCCAGGCCCTTTTCCAGGCGGTTGATGAAGGAATCGGCGTTCACGTAGCGGCAGGCGGCCATGACCTCCTGATCCGTCATGGTTTCGTCCCGGAGGACGATGTTGCTGCGGATGGTGCCGGAAAAGAGGAACACGTCCTGCAGCATCTGGCCGAAATGACGGCGCAGGCAGGAGATCTTGATGGTGCGGATGTCCCGGCCGTCGATGAGAATGCGGCCCTTCTGGATATCGTAATTCCGGCAGATCAGGGACAGGATGGTGCTTTTGCCGGAGCCTGTGGCCCCCACGAACGCCACCGTCTGCCGGGGCATGATATGGAAGGACACGCCCTTGAGCACCCATTCGTCCGGCTTATAGGAGAACCATACGTCCTGGAATTCGATTTCTCCGCGGATCTCCGGAAGCTCCACGGCGTCCGGCCCGTCCACGATCTCGGGCTCCATATCCAGGACGGTGAAGATCTTTTCCGCGGAGGCGAAGGAGCGCTGCAGCTGATCGAACTGCTCCGCCAGGGTCTGGATGGGGTTGAAGAAACGGGAGATATACATATAAAAGCTCACCAGCACCCCGGAGGTGACGGCCTGGCCCAGGGGAGACTGGCCCTCGATCACCGCCCGGCCGCCCAGGTAGAAAAGGCACAGGGTGCAGGAAATATAGAGCATGTACACCAGGGGCCGGAAAATGCCGAACACCAGCATCCGGGCGTATTTGGCGCGCCTGAGCTGGCGGCTCTTTTCGGTGAAATCCGCCATTTTGCGGTCCTCGCGGTTGAAGATCTGGGTGATCTTCATGCCGGAGAGGTTTTCGGACAGGTAGGTATTGATGGCGGTGGTGGCGTCGTTGACGGCGCGGTGCACCTTGCGGGAGAACTTGCGGAAAATGATGGTGAAGAGCACCACGAAGGGCACGAAGCACAGCACCATCAGCGTCAGCGCCTTATTCAGCGTCAGCATGGCCCCCAGCACCCCGAATACCACCATCACGTTTTTGATCAGGTTGATCAGGATATTGGTGAACATGAAGGAAATGGCGTTGGGGTCGTTGCTGACGCGGGTGACCAGCTTGCCCACGGGCAGGTTATTCAGCTGCTCGTGGGAGAGGGATTCGATGTGGACGAAGGTATCCTGCCGGATGGCGGAGAGGATCTTCTGGCCCGTTTTCTGCAGCATCATGGATTGGAGATAGGTGCATATCAGGCTGACGATGAGGATGCCGGCGTAGACCGCCACGATGGAAAAGAGATAGGGGAGCTCGAATTTTCCCTTCACCGTTTCTTCGATGTGCCCCACCAGCAGGGGAGAAGCCAGATCGTACACGATGGAGAAAAGCATGATGAAGAACACCGTCAGGAACTGCCGGCGGTAGAGCCTGGCGTAGCGCAGCAGGCGGCGGACGATCTCCCGGTCCTCCATGTGCCGGTCGAAGCCCATGGATTCCTTCTTGTTCTTTTCCAGCAGGTAGGCCGTCAGGAAGCCCACGGAAAACAGGCCGATGATCACGGCCACGATGAGGATGGGCAAATACTCACGCATGCATGCCGCCCCCTTCCTCTTCCAGCTTCTGCAGCTCCACCATTTTCCGGTAGGCGGGGCAGGAGGCGTACAGCTCTTCATGCTTTCCCGCGGCGATGAGGCGGCCGTCGTCGATGAAAAGGATCTTGTCCATGCGCTCGATGGTGGAAATGCGGTGGGCGATGAGGATGGTGGTTTTCCCGCTGCGGGTCTCCTTGAGACCGGAAAGGATATTCTTCTCCGTTTTCGTGTCCACCGCGGACACGGAATCGTCCAGGATCAGGATGGGGGCGTCCTTCATCAGCGCCCGGGCGATGGAGATGCGCTGCTTCTGCCCGCCGGATACCGTGACGCCGCGCTCGCCCAGGACGGTTTTGTACCCATCCTGGAATTCCATGATGTTATCGTGCACGTCCGCCAGCACGGCGGCGCGGGAAACGGCGTCCGGGTCGCAGTCCTCCACGCCGAAGCCGATGTTGTTTTCGATGGTGTCGGAGAAGAGGAAATTATCCTGGGGCACGTAGGCGCAGCCTTCCCGCAGGGAATGGATGGTGACGGTGTTCACGTCGTGCCCGTCGATAAACAGCGTGCCGTCCGGCACGTTGTAGGTGCGCAGGATCAGGTCCACCAGCGTGGTCTTGCCGGAGCCGGTCTTGCCCACCAGGCCCACGTTTTCCCCCGCATGGATGGAAAAGGACACGTCCCGCAGGGCGTCGAACTCGCCGTCGGGGTAGCGGAAGGTGAGATGCCGGAATTCGATGTCCCCGCGGATGGATTCAAGCGGCGCGGCGCCGGGCCGGTCCTTCACGGTCTGCTCCGCGTCCAGCAGGGTGCTGATGCGGTCCAGGGACGCCTTGCCCCGGGAGGTCATGTCAATAAGCTCGGAAACGGCCATGATGGGCCAGACCACGGCGGTGAAATACCCGATGAACTCCACCAGCTGGCCCGCGTTGAACCGGCCGTGGTACACCAGAAACCCGCCGTAGCCCAGGATGATGCAGATCACGCTTTCCACGAACAGCGTCACCAGGATGCGCAGCAGCACCGCGGCTTTCGTATGGGCCACGTTGGCGTCTTCGTTTTTCACGTTGATCTTCCTGAAGGCCATCAGCTCTTTGGTTTCCTTGACGAAGGCCTTGATCACCGCGATGCCGGAAAAGCTCTCCTGGGCAAAATCGCTCAGGGAGGAAAAGGCGGCCTGGCGGATATCCCATTTGCGCTTCATGTTTCGGCCCACCACCGTGGAGCAGCACAGCAGCAGCACCATGGGGATCATGGTGAGCAGGGAAAGCACCGGATTCATCAGGAACATTTTGCGCACCGCCAGCACCCCCAGCAGCAGGGCGTCGAAGAACATCATCACGCCCCAGCCGAAGCACTCCTGCACGGTGTCCAAATCGTTGGTAAACAGGCTCATGAGGCTGCCCACCTTGTTGACCTGGTAGTATTCCCGGCTGAGGAAACGGACGTGATCGAACATCTGCTCCCGCAGGTCCGTTTCCACCCGGATGGCCGCGCCGAAAAACATCACGCGCCAAAGGAACCTTCCCACCACGATGGAAAGGATCACCCACACCATGGGCATGCACACGTATCTGAGCAGGAAATCCAGATCGAAGGCCATGCGGACGCCGTCCACGGTGACAAAGCCGTCGTTCACGCCGTTGACCAGCATCTGGTACAGATTCGGGATCACCAGCTGCAGGGAGTCCACCGTCACCAGGGACAATAGGCCCAGCAGCAGCAAATGCCCGTATTTCAGATAAAAGCGGTTGATATATTTGCCGAAGATCATGCGTCTTCTCCTTTGGAGGGATGGGAAAAGCCGGCCAGGGCCCCCGCCACGGCGATCTGACTGCAAAGCAGGTCCAGGGTGCTCTGGGGCGTTTCTCCCGGAGCGGCCAGGACGTTATCCAGCGTGGCCAGCACGCAGTCCGCCTCCCGGGAAAGCCCCAGGGAACGGCGCAGCAGGGCGGCCACCGCCGCAGCGATGGAATACAGGGCGTGGAGCCCGTCCGCATTGGAAAGCGCCGGGGCGTACACCCCCGCCGTTTCGTCCCAGGCGGAATCGTACACGAGGCAGCGGTCCCCGTACAGGGCGGAGGCCGCCGTCAGGAGGATGCCGCCGGCATAGGGCGAGCACAGGCACAGCCCCAGGGAATTTGGATCGAGGATCAGCCGCCTGGCCGCGTCCCGGGCCTCCACGGCGTCGGCTTGGGCGGCGGCGTAGATTTCCGCGGTCCAGGCCGCTTTGGCGGCGCCGGCAGGGGGAACGTGGGCCAGGGGCAGCGCTTCTTCCCGGGCCAGGGCGCAGGCCTGGCGCAGGGCGGCGCGGCGGGTCTCTTCGTCCAGGGAAAGGACGTGGGAAAGCAGCGCGCGCACCGGGGCTTCGTGCCTGCCGCACAGGGCGGCGGGCAGTACTACGGCGCGGACCGCCAGGGGCAGGTCAAATTCGTCGTACAGCGCCTGGGCGGCGGGATCGTCCGCATCCGCGAGAAAAACAGCCTGGCATTTCTGACAGGCCGATACCGCGCCGTCGGACAGCGTCGCTTCCGCACGGCCCTTCAGGAAAGAAAAGGAATGGCCGAAGGCGGCGGATATTTCCGTCAGGATCTGCTGTGCCCAAGCGCAGGCCGGGAACGCTTTGCCTTCCGCGGATAAAAACAGGATGCGTGCGTGCACCGGGGATCATCCTTTGCAATATTATTGGCGGTTCACTGCCATTCCATGGGGTATTCCTTCATGGCGTCGGGCAGCTTTTTGGTGTTTTCCCTGTTGGTGAGGGAAAGCATGACGGTGTTGATGTTGGAAGCGTCCGTCAGCGGGGTGATGATGAAATCGTTGTAGTCCTTGCGCGAGGAGATGCGGCAGGGAATGATGCGGAAGGGATTGCCCACGATCTCCCCGTCCTTGAGGCGGAAACGGGTCTGGAAAATGTAGGTGAACATATCGTCGGGCTTGTTGTTGCCGGCGAAGGAGCAGTTGGCCAGGGAATAGACGATGTATTTGCCGTTGTAGCACTCGATGGGATTGATGCGGTGGCTGTGATGGCCCAGCACCAGATCCGCCCCCGCGTCCACGGCGGCGTGGCCCAGCATGATCTGGTAATCCCGGGGCGAATAATCCTTTTCCTTGCCCCAATGGAAGCTGACGATGACCAGATCGCAGGTTTCCCGGGCGGCGGCAATGTCCCTGACGGCGGTTTCCCGCAGCTCGTCGGGGTTTTCGCTGGAATTGAGGGGCTCCACCATGCAGTAGGCCAGCAGGCCGATGCGGAAGCCCTGGGTCTCAAAAACCCCCATGTGGTCCTTGTTGGCCCAGACCACCCCGGCGCTTTCAATGGCGTTCGCCGTGGACTGGATGCCCGCCTGGCCGAAATCGGCGATGTGGTTGTTTTCCATGGTGACGGCTTCCACGCCGTTGGGAAGGAGCACTTGGGCGTAGGCGGGATCGCCCACGAAGCGGAAGTGGTTGTTGCCCTTTTTGCGGACGGTGACGGTATCGTCGGCCAGAACGCCCTCGAAATTGGCGATGGTCAGATCGTCGGCGGAAAAAATATCCTTTACATTGCGGAAAATGAAATTCGGGTCGCCGCCTTGGCGCTTGAGCTCCTTGTCGAACAGGCCGTTTCCCTGGCGCTCGTGCTCCACGTCCCAGCCGATGGTGACGTCGCCCACGGCGGTGATGGTGATTTCAATGCTGCCGTCGGCCTGGAGCACGGGCTCCGGGGTGGGCGGCGGCACTGCGGTGGGGCCGGGGGTGGCGTTGGGGTCCGGCGTCGGGGTGGGCGCGTGCTCCAGGGCGTGGAGGGAGATCTCTTCTTCCGTATCCTCCGCCTGCACGAAAACGGCGCACAGCGATGCGGCCAGGATCAGAGCGACGAATAAGGTCCAGAATCTGCGCATGGCGTCCTCCTGCGTTTACAATGTGCGGATGAACTGCTCCATCCGGGAAAAGGCTTCCAGCATTTTGTGCATGTCGGTGGCGTAGCAGCAGCGGATGTGCCCCTGGCCGGACGCGCCGAAGGCGTCCCCGGGCACGCAGACCACCCTGTGCTCCTTCAGCAGACGGGTGCAGAATTCCTCGCTGGTGAGGCCGGTTTCCCGGATGGAGGGGAAGCAGTAAAACGCGCCCCGGGGCTCAAAGCAGGAGAGCCCCATTTTCCGGAAAGCGTCCAGCATCACCCGCCGCCGCCGGTCATAGCTGCGGCGCATGGTTTCCACGTCCTCGTAGCCGTTCTCGCGGTTCTTTTTCAGGGCCTGCACCCCGGCCACCTGGGCCTGACGGGGGGCGCACATGATGGCGTACTGGTGGATCTTGTTCATCTGGGACAGGATCGCTTCCGGCCCGCAGGCGTAGCCAAGGCGCCAGCCCGTCATGGCGAAGGCTTTCGAGAAGCCGTTGATGAGCACCGTGCGCTCCATCATGCCGGGCAGGGAGGAGAAGGCGATCTTTTCCCCGTCATAGGTGAGCTCCGCGTAGATTTCGTCGCTGATGACCAGCAGATCCCGGTCCCGGGCCACCTTCGCGATTTTCAGCAGCTCTTCCCGGGTCATCACCGCGCCGGTGGGATTGTTGGGATAGGGCAGGATCAGCGCCCGGGTGCGGGGAGTGGCCGCGGCGTCGATCTCGGCCGCGGTGATGCGGAATTCGTCCTCCGCCCGGGTGGGCACGGGCACCGGAGTGCCGCCCGCCAGGGTTACACAGGGCGCGTAACTCACGTAACCGGGGTCCGGCAGGATCACCTCGTCCCCGGGGCGGAGGCTGACCCGCAGCGCCAGGTCGATGGCCTCGCTGGCCCCCACGGTGACCAGGATCTCCTTTTCCGGATCGTAGGATACCCCGAAACGGAGGCGCAGGTATTCGGCGATCTCCTTCCGCAGGGACAGCAGGCCCCGGTTGGGGGTATACTGGGTTTCCCCGTCCAGCAGGCTGTCGATGGCGGCGGAACGGATGTGGTAGGGCGTCACGAAATCCGGCTCGCCCACGCCCAGGGAAATGGCGTCCTTCATGGTGCCGGCGATATCGAAAAACCGCCGGATGCCGCTGGGGGGCACCTGGGCCACCCGGGGGCTGACAAAACGCTCGCTCACGGCGACACCGCCAATCTCTTGTCCGTGCTTTCGCCCACGAAAATCACGCCGTCCTGCTTATAGCGCTTGAGGACGAAACTGGTGGACGTGCCGGTGACGGATTCCAGGGGGCTGAGCTTTTCGGAAACGAACAGGGCCAGTTCCTTCAGCGTCCGGGCCTCCACCAGCACCAGCAGGTCGTAGCTGCCGCTCATGAGGAACACGCTTTTGACCTCCTGGAAGCGGTAGATCCGGCCCGCGATGGCGTCGAAGCCCATGTCCCGCTGGGGGGTCACCCTCACCTCGATCATGGCCTCCACCCGCTCCCGGTCCGTCCGGTCCCAGTTGATGACGGGGGAGTACTGCAATATCACCCGGTCGCGCTCCAGCTCGTCGATGGCCTGGGCCACCTTTTCCATTTCCGCCCCGGTCATTACGGCGATGCGCTCCAGGGGCGTGCGGCAATCCTCGCTGAGGATCTCCAGGATCTGCGCTTTCAAAGACTGCATAAACGAATCTCCTTTGCGTTTATTGGGGCATCAGCTCATCCGCCAGGGCGATGAACCGGTCGATTTCCTTTTCGTAGCCGGCAAGCGCTTCCCGCCAGAAGGAAACGCTGCCCACGTCGATGTCCATCTGCATCGCCACGTCCCGCACCGGCATGGAGCCGCAGGAACGCAGCAGCTGATTGTATCTGGGCACGAACGCGGCGCCCTGGACGCGGTATTTTTCATACATGCCCTGGCCGAAAAGCTGGCCGAAGGCGTAGGGGAAATTGTAAAAGGCGTAGCCCGGGCTGTAATAGTGGCTCTTGCAGGCCCACATATAGGGATGGCGGATCTCCGGGTCCAGGCCGTCGCCGTAGCTCTGCTCCTGGGCGTCCAGCATCAGCTGCTTAAGCTCCGAAACGGACAGGGTGCGCTCCTTCCGCCGTTCGATCACGGCGGATTCAAACAGATACCGGCTGTAAATATCCACGATCACCTGGGTGATCTCCATGAGGCGGCCTTCCAGCAGGGAGAACTGCTCTTCCTTCCCGGCCTGGGCCATGGCGGCTTCCGCCAGCAGCGTTTCGTTGAAGATGGAAGCGGTCTCCGCCAGGGGCATGGGAGTGCCGGTCATGCAGGCGGGCAGGCCGGCCATGCAGCGGTTGTGCCAGGCGTGGCCCAGTTCGTGGGCCAGGGTGCTCACGTCGGAGAAGGACCCGGCGAAATTGGTGAGCACCCGGCTCTGGTCCAGGTGGTGCAGCCCGGCGCAGAACGCCCCGCCGCTTTTGCCCTCCCGGGGATAGACGTCGATCCAGCGGTTCCGGAAGGCGTGATCCATGAAAGCCGCCATGTCCGGGGTGAACTTGCCCATTTCGCAAAGCAGCTTTTCCCGGGCTTCTTCGATGGTGTAGGTTTTCGGAGTATAGCCCTTCGGGGCGACGGGGGCGAACAGATCGTAGAAGGGCAGGCCGTTTTTGTGGCCCAGAATCTCGCCCTTTTTGCGCAGATAGCGCCGGAAGGCCGGCAGGGATTCCCGGATGGCGCCGAGCATGGCGTCCAGGGTCTCCCGGTCCATGTTGTTGTTGAAGAGGGACCGGTCCAGCACGGAATCAAAGTGCATGGCCTCGGCCATGGTCAGCGCTTCGCCCTTGACGCCGTTCAGGCAGGCGGCCATGGGGATCTCGATTTTGGGGTAGGCGGCGATTTCCGCCTTGTAGGCGTCCTTGCGCACCTGGGGATCGGGGTCGTAGGCCTTGCTGCGGACGGCGGAAAGGGGCAGCGTTTCGCCCCGGTAATCCACGGTCAGCGTGGCGTCCAGCTTGTCCCGGAGGGTGGAGAACGCTTCGCCCCCGGACAGGGACATTTTCAGCATCCATTCCTCGATCTCCGGGGCCATCAGATGGCGGGCTTCCTCCCGGCTGCGGCGCAGCATGAAATCCACCCGGCGCAGCTTTTCGCTGCCGGCGATCAGGCTTTCCAGATCCTTGATCCCGCCGATATAACGGGTCATTTCCGAGGAGACCAGAGAAATCTGCACGGAAAAGACCATCAGCCGGTCCATGAGCTGCTGGGCGGGCTCGCAGGCGGCGTCGGCGGCCAGGGTGAGGCCGGCGAAGCTGCCCAGGGAATCCGAAAGGCGATAGATTTCCTCCATGACGTCCACGGCGTTCTCCAGCGCCCGGAGGGGATCGCCGGCAAAGACGGCTTTCATTTTCCCGCAGCATTCCTTCAGGCGGGCAAAATCCTTTTCGATTTCCGGGTCGTCAAACCCCCGGTACAGAACGGACAGATCCCACGTGCTTTCCATACGGTCCTCCCGTCAGCCGTAATGCTTTTCTCGGACGGCGGCAAGGCAGGTTTCCTTGCTTTCCTCCAGGTGATGGTGCATCAGTTTCTTGAGGCCTTCCAGATCCCGGCTTTCCAGCAGCGCCACCATCTGATGGTGCTCCTGGTGGGCGTTGGAGCGGCGCACCACGCTGGCGATGGCCAGGGCGGAGAAGCGCTTGATGTATTCCTCCTGGCTGTCGATGACCCGCAGGATGCGCAGCTTGTCGGACAGATGCTCGATGCTGCCGTGGAATTCCCGGTTCAGCACCGCCAGCGCGTCCGCGTCGGCCTTTTCCTGGGCCACGTCCATGTCCTTAAGGATCTCCCGCAGCCGGCTGAGCGCCCCGTCCGTCACGTTTTCCACCACGGAGGGCAGGATCAGCATCATCATGGCGTTGCGGATGGTGAAGATCTCGTCGATATCGTCGATGGTGAAGGCGCGGACCACCACGCCCCGGTGCAGCACGTATTCCACCAGGCCGTCCCGCTCCAGCTTGCGCAGCGCCTCCCGCAGGGGGGTGCGGCTGATGTGCAGCTGATCCGCGTACACCGTTTCCACGATGCGGCTGCCGGCGGGGATCTGGCCGGTGATAATGGCGTGCTTGAGCTGCTCATAGGCAATGTCCCGGATCGGGCGGTTTTCCAGGCCGGGATCAAAGGTCTGATAAGCCATGAACATCCTCCTCATCCTTGGTTGTATACAATTTATTGTACATTTTTTGTACTTCGGTGTCAAGAAAAAATGACCGGAATACCGTGCGTTTCCTGCGCGATTTGCCGGAATTTACAGATTTGCTGCGGGGTGCTATAATCCTGGCAGGGGAGTTGAGAAAAAATGGGCGGCGGGATGAGAAGGATGCTCCGGCGGATCGGCGTCTGGACGGCGGAAGGGCTGTTTCCCCGAGGCGCCTGCTGCCTGTGCTGCGGCGATCCCCGGCGGGCGGAAACGGAGGACTGCCTGTGCGAAACGTGCAGGGACAATCTGGAAAAGCTGCGGGTGCCGGCCTCGGCCTGCGAAAAGTGCCTGTCGCCGGTGAAAAAAGGGGAAGGCTGCGCCTTCTGCAAATCCCCCGCCATGCGGGATATCGGGGCCGTGTACGCTCCGTACCGGTATCAGGCGGAGGCGCGTCGGCTGGTGCACGCGTTCAAATTTCATTCCTGCGGCGAGGCGGGGGCGCTGCTGGGGCGGGAAACGGCGGATGCCCTGCGGGATACGGATTTTGACTGGATCGTGCCCGTGCCGCTGCATCCGCGCAGGCTGCGGCGGCGGGGGTTCAACCAGGCGCTGCTGCTGTGCGGGGAAATCTCGCTCCGGACGGGCATCCCCGTCCGGGAAGCGCTGCGGCGGGACCGGTACTTAAGGCCCCAGAGCAGGATGCCGGCCCGCAGAAGGCAGAAGAACGTGGCGGGGGCCTTTTCCTGCGGAGAAGACCTGACGGGAAAGCGGATACTGCTGGTGGACGACGTGCGCACCAGCGGCAGCACCGCCGCGGACTGCGCCCGGGCGCTGAAAGAGGCCGGGGCGGCGAAGGTCTGCCTGGCGGTTTCGGCGGTGGTATACCGCAGAAGCAAGTAACGCGCCTTGCCAAAAAATGCGGATTTGATTATAATGAAGGGGAAATCTGCTTTGATGATCGGAAAGGCGCAGGCATGAAACTGACATTCTGTCCGCTGTTCAGCGGCAGCAGCGGCAACGCGCTGTATATCTCCGGAGGGGACACCCGCATCCTGATCGACGCCGGCATGGCCGGGCGCAGCATCGAAAACGCGCTGAGGGAAATCGGCGTGCTGCCGGAAATGCTCAGCGGCATCGCCGTGACCCACGAGCACAGCGACCACGTCAAGGGCGTGGGCATCCTGAGCCGGAAATACCATATCCCCGTGTACGCCAACGAAGGCACCTGGAACGGCATGGCCCGCAGCGTGGGGGATATTCCGCCCGGCTGCCGCAGGATCGTGCAGACCGGCGAGGATTTTTACATCGGCGATCTGGCCCTGCTGCCCTTCGCCATTCCCCACGACGCCGCGGAGCCGGTGGGCTACCGGGTGTTCTGCGCGGCCCACAGCGTGGCCACGGCCACGGACATCGGGCACATGACCAAGCAGATCCTCAGGACCCTGGCAGGCGCCGAAGTGCTGCTGCTGGAAAGCAATCACGATCCGGACATGCTGCGGCGCAATCCCCATTATCCCCTGCAGCTCAAGCAGCGCATCCTGGGCAGCCGCGGGCATCTTTCCAACGACGACAGCGCCGAGGCGCTGCTTGCGCTGTACGAAACCGGGGTGCGGCAGGTGCTGCTGGGGCACCTGAGCGGGGAAAACAACACGCCGGAGCTGGCGCTGGATACGGCGGTGCATCGGCTGTCCCGGGCGGGCGTGCGGCTCAACGAGGATATCGGCCTGGGCGTCGCCTGGCGGGACCGGGTGAGCCGGAAATTTGAGATCGGAACGTAAAGGGGATCAAAAGTATGCGCGTACATGTGCTTGGATGCCACGGGCCTTATCCCTGCGCCGGAGGCGCCACCAGCGGCTATCTGGTGGAAAGCGGAGAAACAAGGCTGCTGATGGACTGCGGCAGCGGCGTGATGGGCCGGCTGATGCAGAAATGCGATCCGGCGTCCCTGACGGGGATCCTTTTGTCCCATCTGCATTTCGACCACGCGGCGGACCTGCTGGTGATGCGGTATTATCTGGAAATCGCCGGGAAGGAGCTGCCGCTGTATCTGCCCGGGGAGGATCAATCCAAACTCCGGTCTGTTCTGGAGGAAAGCGCCTACCGGGTGTCGCCCTATCCCGAAGAATTACAGATCGGGGGGCTGACCGTCGCCGCGTTCCCGGTGCGGCATCCGGTGCCCTGCCGGGCCCTCAAGATCACGGACGGGGAAAAGACGCTGGTGTTCACCGGGGATACGAATACCTGCCCGGGGCTTGCGGATTTTGCCCGGGACGCGGACGTGCTGCTGGCGGACGCGGCGTTCCTGGAAAGCGAATGGACGGCGCAGAAGCCCCATCTGAGCGCGGCGGGGGCGGCAAGGCTGGCGCTGGAGGCGAAGGCGAAAAGGCTGCTGCTCACCCATCTTCCGGTGCGGCATGACGCGTCTTCCCTGGAAAAAGAAGCCCGTGCGGTTTTCCCGGACGCCCGCGCCGTGCAGGTGGGAGAGGTAATTGCCCTGTGAAAGCGCGTCCGTTTCATCACCAAAGGCCCCTGGCCGCTCTGGCGGCGGCATACGGGGCCGGGATCGGAGCGGGCGCGCGTCTGCCCTGGCATCCGGCGGTATACGCCGCGGGGCTGGCGGCATGCCTGATCATCGCGGCGCTGCTGCCCCGGATCGGGCGAAAGCGGATCGCGGGCGTGATGGGAGCGATGCTGTGCCTGGGGGTGCTTGCGTCCGGTGCGGCGTTGCACCCGGCATTGCCCCCGGAGGGCAAATATACCGTGACGGGCGTTCTGACGGCGGACATGGCCCTGCGGGAAGACGGCACGGTGGCGGGGTATCTGACCGGCGTAACGCTGTCCGGGCCGGAGGGCGAAAAGCGGCTTGCGAAGGTATACTGGACGCACCGGCCCAAGGAGGAAACGGACGCGCTGCCCCGGGAGGGGGACCAGGTGTGCTTTGAAGGCACGCTGTATCATCCCCGGGGGCAGGAAAATCCTTACGGCTTTGATTTCAGGATGTTCCTGATGCAGCGCGGCGCGGCGGCGGGGGTTTCCGGGTACGGCGATCTGAAGGTGACCGGGCACCCGGGCCGCGGCGCGGCGTCGCTGCTTTACCAGGCGCGGCAGGCGGTCATCCGGCGGCTGGAGGCGGTGTTTGGCGCGGGGAGCGATCTGCCCAAAACGCTGCTCATCGGGGAGAAGAGCGATCTGCCCCGGGAGACGGTGCGGGGCTTTACCGACGCGGGCGCCGCCCATATCCTGACGGTATCCGGGCTGCACGTGGCGCTGCTGGCGGCGGTGCTTATGCTGCCCCTGCGCCGGCCTCTTTCGCCCAGGGCGCGGTTCGGGGTGCTGGCGGGGTTCCTGATGCTCTACAGCGCGGTGCTGGGCTTTCCCGCGCCGGTGATGCGGGCATCTGTCCTGCTTCTGATCGGCGGCGTCCGGCGGCTGGTCCGTCGGGCGGGGGACAGGCTCACCGCCCTGTCCGCCGCGTTTCTGCTGATCCTGCTTTTCCGCCCGCTGGATTTGTTTTCGGCGGGATTCCAGCTGTCCTTCTGCGCGGTGCTGGGGATCATCCTGATGATGCCCTGGATGGAGAGAAAGTGGCCGCGTGCGCTGCGGGAATACGCCGGCGTCAGCCTGGCGGCCACCCTGGGCGCGGCGCTTCCCACGGCGCAGATCTTTCACCGGCTGTCCCTGATCGGGCTTTTCATCAACCCGCTGGTGTGCGCGCTGTTCGGCGTGCTGATCCCCGCGTATCTGGCGGTGTTCGCCGTGGGCTGCGTGTGGCTGCAGGCGGGCCAGTGGCTGGGCGCGCCGCTGGGAGCGGCCTCCGCCTGGATCACGGAGGCGGTGAAAGCGGCGGGCAATCTGCCCTTCGCCACGGTGAACGTGCCGGCCCTGCCCTGGTACTGCGTGATCGCCCTGGTATGCGCCGCGGTGCTGGCCACCCGCTATACCGTATGGCCGGGACGGCGGAAAGCGGCTGCGGCGGCGCTGATCCTGTGCGCGGCGCTGGGCGTCTGGCGGCTTACGGTATGCCGGGACGTGCGGTATGTGCAGCTCTCCATGGGCCAGGCGGACAGCGCCCTGATCCTGGACGGGCGGGAGACGGCGGTGATCGACGCCGGGGATCACGGCGGAGACACGGCAGCCTTTCTGCTGGCGGAAGGCAGGAAGGCGGACAGGCTGATCCTGACCCACCTGCACATGGATCACTGCGGCGGATTGAGGCAGCTGATGGACCTGCGGGTGCCCATCGGCACGGTGTATCTGCCGGAGGGCGCGGAAGAGCAGGAAGCGGACGAACAAGCCCTTTCGCTGCTGGAGGAGCTGCGAAAAACGGGCGTGCCCATCGAGCATTTGGCCGCCGGGGATATGATACGCACCGGGCGGACGGAAATGACCGTGCTGTGGCCCGAGCATGGCCGGGTGCGCCCCGGGCAGGACGCCAACCGGTATTCCATGGCCATGCTGTGGGATCTGGACGGGGTAAATCTACTGTACTGCAGCGACGTGCCGGGAGAGTACGAGGGGTACGCCGCCCGGGGCGCGGACATCCTGAAGGTGTCCCATCACGGCAGCAAAAGCAGCACCCTTTCCGGCTTCCTGGAGACTGTGAAGCCGCAGATCGCCGTGGTTTCCGCCAGCGGCAGGGACGTTAGGCTGCCCCATCCCGATACGTTGGAAAGGCTGCGCGCCGCGGGGGCAAAAACGTTCATCACGGGAAAAGCCGGGGCGGTCCTCGTCCGCTGCCGGAAGGGAAATGCGCAGATCACGACGTTTCTTGAGGAGATGCAATGAACCATTCGGAACTGTTCGCCGCCATCAAAAAAGGCGAGATCGCCCGGTGCTATCTGTTCGAGGGGGAAGAGGAGTTCATCAAGGAAACCGCCCTCCGGACCCTGCGGCATAAGGTCGCGGGGGGCGATTTTGCGGCCATGAACGACACCCGCCTGACGGACCCGGCGCCGGACGAACTGATCGCCGCGGCGGAAACGCTGCCCTTCATGAGCAACAGGCGTTTCCTGGAGATCCGGGACAGCGCCATGCTGCTCACCGGCAAAGCCAAGGATTACGACGAGGACGACGCGGTGAAGCGGCTGGATGAGTATCTGGACCGGCTGCCGGACACGGTGTGTATGGTGTTTTTCCTGCGGGGAAAGGCCGACGGACGGAAAAAGCTGTATCAGGTGCTGAAAAAGAAGGCCGTTCCGGTGTCTTTCGATCCCCTGGAGGACAGGGAGCTGGCCCAGTGGATCGCGTCGACGCTGAAAAAGGAAGGGAAAAAAATCAGCCTGAACGCGTGCCAGCGGCTGTGGTTTTCCGCCGGGCGGAACCTGACGCTTTTGTACCAGGAGCTGGGCAAGCTGTGCGCCTGTGCGGGGGACCGGGAGGAGATCACGGAAAAGGATATCGGCGATATTTGCGTAAAATCCACCGAGTACCGGATCTACGATATGACGGACGCGCTGCTGAGCGGCCAGGGGACGAAAGCGATGAACATGCTTTCCGCCCTGCTCCGGGACGGGGAGGACAGGCTGATGCTCCTGTCCCAGCTGGGGCGGCAGTGCCGGCTTCTTAGGTCCGTCAAGGCCATGGCCGCCGCCGGGATGCAGCAGGGCCAGATCGCCGCCAAAACGGGCATCCCTTCTTTTGCGGTGCGCCGGAATCTGGATACGGCCCGGGCCTATACCCTGCAACAGCTGGGGGACATGGCGCAGTGGTGCCTGGATACGGAATACCGGGTAAAAAGCGGACAGATGGCGGAGGCGGGATCGCTGGAGACGGTGATGCTGCGAATCCTGGCCATCGGGAAAGGAAACTGACATGGAGGAGCTGCGGCAGGCGCTGGATGCGGCGGGGATCCGTTTCGCGCAGGATAGGCTGGCCCTGATGGGCCGGTACCGGGACATGCTGCTGGAATGGAACGCCAGGATGGACCTGACCAACGTATCGGAGCAGGATACGGTGCGGCGGCATTTTCTGGATTCCCTGCTGCCGCTGGGGGAAAAGGAGCTGTTTCCCCAGGGCGCCCGGATCATCGACGTAGGCAGCGGCGCGGGCTTTCCCGGGCTGCCGCTGGCCATCGCCAGGCCGGATCTGAAGCTGACGCTGCTGGAGGCCCAGGGGAAGCGATGCGGGTTTCTGACGGCGGTGAAGGACGCGCTGGGCCTTGAAAACGTGGAGATCCTTCATGCCCGGGCGGAAATGGCAGGCCAGGACGGGCGGTATCGGGAGCAGTTCGACCGGGCGACGGCCCGGGCGGTGGCGCCGCTGAACCTGCTGTGCGAATATCTGCTGCCCTTCGTGAAGGTGGGCGGCGCGGCGGTCTGCTGGAAGGGCCCGGGCGTCCGGGAAGAGACGGAGGACGGGGAAGCGGCGGCCAACCTCCTGGGGGGCAGAATAGAAAGGATCGCCGATGTGGGCCCGGATGATACGCGGCATACCCTGGCGGTGATCCGGAAATGGGAAAAAACCGTTCCCCAGTATCCGCGGAAAAACGGCATCCCCGCCAAGCGTCCGCTGAAAAAAATGAAAACATGACAGCGAAACGGGAAAAAAGCCGCGAATCACGGCTTATGAAACCTCCTGACGCGCAGAGGAACGCGGCAGGAGGTTTCTTTTTCTGCGCAGAAATGAAGGGCAAGAGCGCGGCGCGCCTGCCTGCGTGCCTGGGGGAGGGCGCAAGGGGAGACGGGCCGCGCTCGTTCACAGGATGAACGGAAATGCCAAGGAGGAAGAGAAATGAGCGTACTGAAGGATACGCAGGAAACGCCGGGGCGGGCGGTTTGCTCGCTGGAGATGGACAGGATCCGGCCCAATCCCGGCCAGCCCCGGAAGGAATTCGGGGAAATGGCGCTGCTGGAGCTGGCGTCCTCCATCCGGCAGCACGGGCTGCTGCAGCCCATCACCGTGCGGGAGACGGACGGCGGATACGAGATCATCATGGGGGAAAGGCGCTACCGGGCCTGCCAGATCCTGGGCTGCGCCCGCATCGACGCCTTCATCCTGCCCGCCACAGACAAAGAAAGCGCCGAGATGGCGCTGATCGAAAACCTGCAGAGGGAAAACCTGCATTATTTTGAAGAGGCGGAGGCCTACGCCGATCTGATCAAAAGGGGAATGACCCAGGACGCCCTGGCCCGGCGCATCGGCAGGAGCCCCTCCGGCGTGGCCAATAAGCTGCGGCTGCTGCGCCTGTCTCCGGAGATCCGCCGGTATTTGTTTGAAGAGGGATTAAGCGAACGCCACGCGCGGGCCCTGCTCTCCCTGCCGGACGGGCCGGCCCGGGAACGGGCCGCGCGGCAGGCGGCGCAGCAGCATCTGACCGTCCGGGAAACGGAAGCGCTGGTCATGCGGATGCAGAAAAGGCTTCCCGTGCCGCCGCCCGAAAGGAAGGTGATCTCCCTGGCAAGGGATCCGCGGCTCTATGTGAACGCCGTAAAAAATGTGGTCAGGCAGATGCAGGACACCGGGATGGACGCCGCCCTGGAGATCCGGGAGGACGGGGAATGGACCGAAATGAAAATCAGGATCAGAAAAAGCCTCATTCCTCCGGACAGGAAAACAGTTCCCTGAGGGAGGCGAACCGCTCGTCTCCGATGCCGCTCACGTCCATGAGCTCTTCCAGGTAGTAGAAGCCGCCCGCTTTTTCCCGGTAATCCACGATGGCCTGGGCCAGGGCGGGGCCGATGCCCCGGGCCTGCTGCAATTCCTGGACGCCGGCTTCGTTCACGTTCATCCGGGGCGATTCTTCCGGGGCCAGCGGCAGTGCCCGGACAGGCGCCGCGGAAAGGACGGAAACGGGCCTGCGGAGGGAAATGAGATATTCGACCCCGGCATACCCGGCCGCCGCGCCCAGGAAAACCGCGCAGAGCAGCAAAAGCAGGCGTGTTCCCCACAGGGAGCGCGCCTGCTGCTTTTCCGGTTTTATCGGTTCAGGTGCCATTGCCGCTGCATTTTCCTTTAGCGTTCGCTGTACGGCCGCCAGTCTTTCACGGGGATGGTATCCATGGCGGCGGGATAGACGCCTTTCTTCACCAGCTGGAAGCCCAGATCGCAGTGCAGGTTATGGCTGCCGCTGGGCACCACGATGCCCTGCACGGTGACGGTATCGCCGGATTGCTGGGGCATCACGCTGTTGAGCAGGGGGAAGTCCGCGTTCTGCACGGTGGGCTTGAGCTCCTTGTGCATGGTGACGCGCATTTCGTATTCGCCGGGATACAGATCGGTGAACAGGTAACGTCCGTAAACGTCGGTAACGGCGGAGGCGGCGAATTTGCCGTGCTGATACAGCTCGATCACGATGCCGGGCATGTCTGGCTCGCCCAGATCCTGCAGGCCGTTCCCGTTGGTATCCAGCCAGGCCCGGTCGCCCAGCTGGCCCATGGCGCCCATGCCGATATCCATGCCGGTGACGGTGTCGCCCATGGCGACGTCAAAGGGCAGGGATACGCTGGACCCGTCGGGCTGGCTTTGAATGAAGCTGGCCCGGGCGACGGCGTCCTGGCTGCGGGCGAAAAGATATCCTTCCGGCAGCCTGGCGGAAAGGGAATAGCCGCCGGGCAGCAGGCCGTCAAAGGCGAAAGCGCCGTTTTCATCCGTTTCCTGAACGTCTATCTTCGCGCCGCTGCCGTCGGACAGCACCACGGATATGCCGCCTACCTGAGCGAGGCTGCCGTCCATGTTCCATACGGCGCCCTCCACCCTTGCGTACTGCAGCAGGGGGATCTCCAGATTCGTCCCAGCTTCCGCCTGCACGGCCAGGGCCCAGGACTGATCCGCCTGACGGGAGACGCCCACCAGGATCTCGTTATCGTCCAGCGGTACGGACAAGGCGTATTCGCCGGGGGGCAGCTGCTCAAAGACGAAGCGGCCTTCGCCGTCGGTGGTCTGGGTGAAGGAAAGACCGTGGCCGTTCAGATACAGCGTGCGGCCCTCCGCGCCGGATTCGTCGTCGTCCAGGGTGGCGGAGCTGTCGGCGTCCAGATAAACTACGCCGCGCAGATCCACCGGAACGGAGGCGCGCAGCCCGGCGTTCAGGCGGTTTTCGCCCATGGGGAAATCCAGGTCCATTTCGGCGGTGCGGTCGGCGATCATGGAAAACAGCCCGTCCGCGCTTTCGCCGAACACCATGCCTTCCGGCAGCTCCGCCTGCACGGTGTACGCCCCGGGCCGCAGGTGCGTAAAGCGATAGCTTTCTCCGCCGTGCACCTCCTGTTTGAGCGTTTCGCCCGTGGCCTGGGAGGTGAGCGTCAGGCGGACGGCGACCGGCTCCTCCACGTCGGATACGACGGGACCGGACAATTCGCACGTATATACGCCCCGCAGCTCCGGCATGTGGATCTCGGACCCGCTTTCGGCGGTGATAGAGTCGCTCAGGTAAGTCATTTCCTCGGTCATGGGCTGGGTGAACGCCCCGTTTTCGGGCAGGGCGTAGGAAAGCTGATACGTGCCGGGCAGCACGCCTTTGATCAGGAACGCGCCGGCATCGTCGGTAACGCCGTAGGAGAAATCGGACACGCTCTGGCCTTCCGTATCCAGCAGCGTCACCGTAACGCCGGCGAGGCCGCCTTCGGCCCCCTCCAGGGCCACGACGCCGTCCACCGTGCCGGCCCGGAACACCGCGCCGTTCACATCGGACACCAGCTGGCCGGGGTCCAGGAAGATGGGGTCGGTTTCCCCGTATTCGGGGGTCTGGGTCATGACGCTGCTGCCGGTCTGGGCTTCGTCCGCGGCGTAGGGCGCGGCCACGTACGGGTCGTTGAGCAGGAAGCGGACGGTATAAAAGCCCGGGAGCAGGGGATAGAGGGTATACGCGCCGTCCTCCGTGGAAGCGGAGGCCGCCACGTCGCCGTTTTCATCCACGGCCTGCACCGTGAACCCGGACAGGAGGGGATAATCCTCCTGGTACAGGCCCAGGTTGACGGGATCTTCAAACAGGATGCCGCGGATGGCGGCAGCCTGGGTGACGGCGGCGGAGAGCAGGGGCAGCTCCTCCGCGCTGCTGAGCGTCACGGTGGCGTCGGCAGCGCTCTGTGCGCCGGTAAAGGCAAAGAGGGCGCTTTCATCCGGCGTCAGCAGGAAGCCGTCGGGAAGGGACACGGAAATCACGGCGTCCCCGCCCCGCAGGGCGTTGAAGCGCACCATGCCGTCCGTGTCGGAAATCAGCTTTTCCACCGTTTTGCCCGCCTGGCCGGCGGTGACGGAGGCGCCGGGAATGCCGGGCTCCCCGTCGTCCCAGGCGCCGTTCAGGTTCATATCTTCATAGAGGGCCAGTTCCAGCGTGCAGGCGGGCATGGCGCCCACCTGGGAAACGGGGGTGGTGACATCCACCATCACCGATACGCCGAAGCTGCCCTTGGAGGCGATGTCGGACAGGAGGGTTTCGCCGGGATAGGTGAAAATCATGCCTTCGGGCAGGACGAATTCCATCCTGTAATCCCCGGGCTGCAGGCCGGTAAACGAATAGTTGCCGGCAGCGTCGGGCCGGGTTTTTCTGCTCAGGCCCAGGGCGTCGGACCGGAGGGTGATCTCCGCTTCGGTGAGGCCCCGCTCCTGGGCGTCCCACAGGCCGTTGTTGTTCTCGTCGTACCAGGCGGTGCCGGTCAGGGAGCCGGTGCGCACCAGGCCGATGCCCATGCCGATGGATTCCCGGGGCTGCAGGACGAAGGGATCGGAATAGCCGCCGCCCGCTTCATCGGGATGGAAGCAGTTGTAATAGGTGCTGATCTTTTCGCCCAAGGGGCCGATCACCAGGTTTTCGGGCAGGGTGGCCCGGACGAAATACGTGACGCCGGGGGTGAGCTCCAGGAACACCGCCTGGCCCTGCTTGTCTGTGATGGCGGTTGCTATCACGTATTCCCGCCCGTCGAAGGGATAGATCAATTCCACCCCTACGTTGCGGATCAGCGCTTCACTGGACATGCGGCCGGAATTCAGGTTTTCATCCTCGAATGCGATAAAGGAGGCGGAGCAGCGGCCGAAGGTGGCGCCCACGTTGACCGTCTGCACCTTCCCGCCGGAAACGGTAAAATAATCGGTGTAGCTGTAGCGGCCCTGGGCGGGCAGGGCCAGGCTGTCCAGGCCGTGGATGGTGAAGCTGCAGTCCTTGGGCAGCTCGATCACCAGGCGGTATTCGCCGTCCTCCAGGCCGTCGAAGTAATAAAACCCGTCCTTGTTGGTGGATTTATTGCCGGCAATGGCGGGCTTTTCGCCGCCGGTGTTTTTTTGCAGCGTCAGCCGGACGTCTTCAATGCCCCGTTCGTTGACGAACAGCCCGTCCAGCGTCCGGTCCAGCCAGACGGTGCCTTCCACCCGGCCGGTCCCTTCCGCGGAAGCGGAAAACACGGCAAATGGAAGCAGCGCGAGGATCAGCAGGAAGAAGATCAGCCCGTTCCGAAGCAGCGTACGCATACAGACAGCCTCCAGATCACAAAATTCCATATTCCATCATAATCCAATCCATCCGGATTGTCAATGCGGAGGGCACGCGGAAACTGTAAATTCAGGGAGGACAGGATGCCGGGGAAAATACGGGCGGCATGTATTTTCTGATAAAAATTTGGAAATATTATTGAATTTTTGGTGAAACATTGTTACAATATAAAAAAACGAAGGGAGCGTTATCAAATGGGCAAGTTTACCATTCGGGAAAAGAACGGAAAATACAGCTTCCGCCTGAAAGCGGGAAACGGCGAGATCATCGCTACCTCCCAGATGTATAAGAGCCTCAAGACCTGCCGGGCCGGCATTGATTCCGTGCGGAGGAATGCCCCCGCCGCCAATCTGGAAGATCAGACCAAAGAAGGCTTCCAGGTGCAGAAGCATCCCAAATTTGAAGTGTATACGGACAACGCCGGCGAATTCCGCTTCCGTCTGAAGGCGAAGAACGGGCAGAATATCTGCGCGTCCGAGGGATATACCGCCCTGAAGAGCTGCCTGAACGGCATCGAATCCGTCCGGAAGAACGCACCTGATTCCAAGGAAGAAATGGAGGAGCAGAAATAATGTCTGAAGATATCAGCAAATATGCGGAGCAAGTGGTATCCAAGCTCACCGGCAACAGCGAAATGATCTCCAAGTTCAAATCCGATCCCACCAAGACCGTTACCGACCTGCTGGGCATCAAGCTGGACGACAATATCGTGCAGAGCATCATCAAGCTGGTCGTCAGCAAGCTGAATCTGGGCGATCTGACGAAGAAGGGCGGATTGCTGGATAAGATCAAGAAATTCCTGGGGCTGGGCAAATAAGCAGAGAATAAGAAAACCGCCGTTCCTTTTCCGGGACGGCGGTTTTGTTTGTATGGGGGGAGAGTCACGCGCTGCGCTCCAGGGACAGCTTATCCGCCATCAGGGCGATGAATTCGCCGTTGGTGGGCTTGTCGTCCGGCTGGGCGACGCTGCAGCCGAAGGCTTTGTTCAGCGTGTCCACCCGTCCGCGGCTCCAGGCTACCTCGATAGCGTGGCGGATGGCGCGTTCCACCTTGCTGGAGGAGGTGCCGAAGCGGTGAGCGATGGCGGGGTAGAGCTCCTTGGTGATCCCGTTGATCATGCCGGGGTTGGCGATCACCTGCTTAATGGCCTCCCGCAGATACTGATAGCCTTTGATATGGGCGGGAATGCCCATGCCCAGGAACAGATTGCTGAGCCGGTCGTCCAGGGAGAGGGCCTGTCCGCTAAGCGAGGGGGCCGGCGCGCTGTCCGGCAGGCCGCCCCGGGCGACCTCCCGGATCCGGTCCAGCAAAACAGGCAGGTCGATGGGCTTGATCATATAATATACCGCGCCCAGATCCACCGCGCGGCGGATGAAATCATCCCGGCCCAGGGCCGTGACTGCAATGACGTAAGGCCTTTGATCGGCGCTGAGACGCTGAAGCTGGGTCAGCACGCCGAACCCGTCCAGGGCCGGCATGATCATATCCAGCAGCATCACGTCCGCTTTCTTTTCCCGGACCTGTTTGAGCGCGTCCATGCCGTTGGACGCTTCGCCCACAACGTCGATCTCCTGCTGCTGACGAAGGTACTGCGCCATGGTCAGCCTTAATTCTTCATTGTCATCTACGATCAATACCCGGATTGTACTCATGGAATTCGCTTCCTTTCGATTTTTCGGCTTGGGCTGGGGCAGATCCCGGCACCGTTCTCCAGCATCCGCGGTATGCCTGAACAGAACTAACACAATTATAACGAAAAGAATTGAAAATACAATAAAATGAATACCAAAAGAATTATAGACGCCTAAGAAACCGCTGCTTCGGTGGAATTCGACAGAGGGAGGGATCGGGATCGACAGAAAGCGGCATGGAAAGCGGACAGAAAAAGGGAATGAATGTTCCTGTGCCCGCAATAAAAAAGCAGGCATTCGCCTGCGTGAAGGAAATAATGATATTTATTTGATTTGGTTGGGGGCGAAGAAGAACAGCGCCACCGCGCCCGGGCCGGCGTGGGAGCCGGTGCAGGGCTCGTAGCAGCGGATCAGGATATCCTTGAAATCCCGGTATTTCCGCAGCAGATCGGCCAGGTAATTGGCGTCCGCTTCGCTGTCGCTGTGGGAAATGGCCACGATCTCGTCCGGATCGTTTACGGCTTCCTTGGCGAACAGGGCGGCCAGGGCCTGGAGGGATTTTTTCCGTCCGATGGCTTTTCCGCAGCTGACGATCCTGCCTTCGGAATCGCCCTTCAGGATGGGCTTGATGTTGGCGATGGCGCCGATGCGAGCGATGAGCACGGAAATGCGCCCGCCCTTGTGCAGGTAGGACAGATCGTCCACCGTGAAATACTGGCACAGGCGGCGCTTATGGTATTCCGCCCAGTCGTAGCATTCCTGCAGGGACGCGCCGTCCCGCTGCATTTTGGCGGCCTTCAGGGGGAAGATGCCTTCGCCCAGGGAAGCGGCGATGGTATCCACCACCTTGATGGTCCTGTCGGCATATTTTTTCATCAGCGCTTCGGCGGCCTGGAACGCGGCGGCGCAGGTGCCGCTGATGCCGCTGGACATGGCGAAATACAGGATATCCCGCCCGGCCTTCAAAACGGGCTCGAACGCCTGGGTGAACTGAAAAGAATTCACCATGGAGGTGCGGATGGGGCCGGATTTGCGCAGGGCATCATAAAACGCATGGCCGTCGAAGGGCTTTCCCGGCTCATAACAGGCCATTTCGGTATGCTCGTCGGGATAGCAGTGAAAGGGGATGATCGCGATATCGTTTTCTTCGGCCAGATCCTGCGTGAGATTGGAAGAAGAATCTGTAAAAACAGAAAATTTTTTCAAAGGACGCTCCTTTCTGCTGGGCCGCTCGCGGCGAATGCCGGTTGTTCAGGCGGAACAGGATCAGTATAGCATAAATGTCAATATCATGCAAATGAAAACGGCAGGGGAATGACCCCCTGCCGGGAATGATCCGAATCAGGATCCGAAGGGGAAGTCCCCTTCAAAGAGCACGCGCAGCGTAGCCGGGCCGGCGGCGCCGTCCACGTACAGACCGTTGGTCCGCTGGAACGCCTTGACGGCGTTTTCCGTGCCTTCGCCAAAGTAACCGTCGGTCACGCCGGTATAGAAGCCCTGCTTTTTCAGCTCTTCCTGCATCTGCTGCACGGGCGTGCCGTACATGCCGCGGCGCAGGGTGGCGTAATCGTTGCCGGGCGCCGCCGTGACCAGCACGTAAATGTTGGGAGGCAGAGGCGTGGACGTAGCCCGCGGCGTGGCGGTGGGCTTCCTCGTGGGGGTGGGACGCGGGGTGGCCGTAGGCGCGGTATAGGATTTTGCGCTGGAGGAGAACAGACGGCTCAGCGTGCCGCTGCCGGCCACGCCGTCCGCCGTCAGGCCGTTCTGGCGCTGGAAAGCCTTGACCGCGTTCACGGTGCCGGCGCCGAAGTCGCCGTCCACGTTGCCGGAATAATAGCCCAGGCGCTTGAGCCGCTCCTGCAGCAGGCGCACTTCTTCGCCGCCGTCGCCTTCCCGCAGGGAAGAGCCGATGATGCCGGCGGGGGAGGAAGCCTTCCTCGCATTGGAGGAATACAGCGCGCGCAGCGTTTCCGGGCCGGCAACGCCGTCGGCGTAGCTGGTATTGCGGTTCTGGAAGGCGATCACGGCGGCCTCCGTGGCGAGATCAAATTCGCCGCTGGCCTTGCCCTTCAGATACCCCAGGGTGATCAGGCGGTTCTGCAGCTGTTTCACCTGGGCGCCGGAATTGCCCACGCGCAGGTACACATTCGCATAGGAAGGCGTGGGCGAGGGCTTGGGCGTGGGGGTGATGGCAGGCTTCGCCGTGGCGCGGGCGCTGGCCAGCTTGGCCATGGTTTCCTGGCCCACCTTGCCGTCCACCGTCAAGCCGTACTGCTTCTGGAAGGCCTTGACCGCCTTCTCGGTGGCTTCGCCGAAATCGCCGTCCACGCTGCCCTTGAGGAAGCCCAGATCTTTCAGCTTCTGCTGAATCTGGCGCACTTCCTGGCCCGTGGAGCCCAGCTTCAGGGACCCCTGCGGCGTGGGCGAGGGGGATTTGCTGGGCGGCGGGGTCACGGGACCGGCGGTGGAGCCCGCCTGGGTGGAGATGGGGGCGATGGTGGTCCAGTTATTGATGGCCCCGGTGGGCAGGTTAATGGTGCCGTTGTCGGGGGTGGACGGCGGATTCGTGGGGAACTGCTGCGCCGCAGGCGTCGCCGTGGGCGCAGGGGCGCTGGTGGGCGCGGCGGTGGCCGGATTGATGGTGGGGAAATTCAGATTGTCCCCGCTCTGCTGGCTGGTGGAAACGTCGTCAGGCGCGACATAGCAGCCGCTGAGCACCAGCGCGAACAGCGCCAGCATCGCGATCAGGGCCAGGAGCAGACGGCGTTGCTTCATGATTACATCCTTCCTTCCAATGGGTGCCTGTACGGTATCCCGTTTATTTAGACGGATCGGCGGACGGTTTTGTTCCGCGGATCGGGAAAATTATTGGAAAATCCTGTCGTTGCCGGCGTAATGCCAGGCGGTGAACCCCATCCGGGCGGCGGCCTCCGCGTTGGCGGCGGTGTCGTCGATGAACAGGGCGGAAGCGGGAGAAATGGAATAGCGCGCGGTAAGGATCCGGTAGATGGCGGGATCGGGCTTCACGGTTTTTTCCCGGGAGGATACCACCGCGCCGTCCAACAGCTGCAGCAGGGGAAAACGGGCGCAGGTGAGGGTAAAGGACGGCTCGGGATAATTGGTGAGGGCGTAGAGCTTTTTTCCCAGGGCCTTCAGTTCCCGGATCATGCCGTACAGCGGCAGGGGAAGCATGGTTTCGGGAAAATGCTCAAGCAGGTACATCACCCATGCGCTCTGCTCCGGGAGCCCCGCGGCCCGGGCGGCTTCCTGCGCCACCGTAACGCTGCATTCCGCCCCCAGGTCGAATTTGCTCCACAGGCGCTTTTCCCCAAACAGCGCGTCATACAGCCTGCCGCGGTAGGCTTCGGGCAATAGGCCGGCCACCGCGGGGGGGTCGAAGGAAAGCAGCACGTTTCCGACGTCAAATACGATCGTGTCCGCCGCCAACAGACGTTCGTCCATCCAAAATACCTCCACATCCTCTATCATAACATAATTTTTTTCTGAATACAATCATTTTCCGATCGACGATATCCACCAAAGTACGTAAAAATTGTGCAAAAGCCCTTGACAGCGGAGAAAAACGTGGTAAAATATCAGTGAAGGTCAAAGAAAGTCAGCTTTCACCTTCGGAAAAGAATGCCCGATTGGAGGGGATCCTATGAGCAACAGCAAGTTTACGCAGAAAACCATGGAAGCGATCCAGAACGCCCAGCGCATCGCATCGGAGCGCGGGCATCAGCAGCTGGAGCAGGCCCACCTGCTTTCCGCGCTGATCGGGGCCCAGGACGGGCTGATCCCGCAGCTGCTGAACAAAATGGGCGCGGACGTGGACCTGATGCGGCAGGAGACGGAAAAGATCCTGAATAAGCTGCCCCAGGTGCGGGGCCTTTCCCGGGAGGACGGGAAGGCCTATATTTCCGCGGACGTGGATAAGGCCCTGCGGGGCGCGGAGGACGAAGCAGCCCGGATGAAGGACGAATATATTTCCGTGGAGCATTTGTTCCTTTCGCTGATCAAAACCGCGGACAGGGACGTATCAGCCGTTTTCCGCCGACTGAATATCACAGAAAGCGCTTTTCTGCAGGCGCTGTCTTCCGTGCGTGGCGCCGCCCGGGTCACCAGCGACAACCCTGAGGAAACCTACGACGCCCTGGCGAAATACGGCAGCGACCTGGTGGACCTGGCGCGCAAGGGCAAGCTGGACCCCGTGATCGGCCGCGACAGCGAAATCCGCGACGTGATCCGCATCCTG
>JAFZQK010000056.1 GCA_017620455.1 Clostridia bacterium | reverse complement strand
TGGTTCTCATAGAAGAATGAGCAACATTGAATACCGGGAAAAAAGAAAACCCCGGGGCGGTTTGGAGGGGCCGCAGCCCCTCCAAGTGTAATCCGCAGCAGCGACCTGTGCGCTGCGAGGAGCATTTTTGCGAAGCAGAGCCTGCCCTGCGAGAGCAAAAATGCTTTCCTTGCGCCTTTTCCGCCCGGGAGTCCCGCAGGGACGAGAGGAAAAGGCGTTTTATGTCGATCAAATGGAGGATCCATTTGATCGAAGGGGCTGTGCAACAGCCCCGTTTTATGTCAGAGGAGCGAGGAAAGGGAGGGGATCCGCCGGCAGTTTTCCGGCAGGGGGCCGGACAGGGGCGGGGACTGGGCGGTCTGCAGGTACAGGCTGTCCATGCCAAAGCGCGCCGCGCCCCGGCAGTCGCTTTCGTCGTCGTTGCCGATCATCACGGCGCGGCCGGGCGCTGCCCCGCAGTCCAAAAGCGAAGCGAAAAAAGCCGGGGAAGGCTTTCTGGCCCCGAAATCGGAGGAGATCAGGACGCGGTCGAACATTCCGTCAATGCCCAGGAAGCGGAGCTCCGGCACGGTGAAGGCGCTTTGGGCGTTGGTGAGCAGGATCACCCGTTTTCCCGCTGCCCGCAGCGCGGCGAGCAGCTCCTTCGCCCCGGGGTACAGCCGCAGCCGCCTGAGGGACAGCGCCCGGAAGTGCCGGGCCGTTTCCTCGGTTTCCCGCTGGCTCATCCGGACGCCGCGCAGGCTGCCAAGACGGCGGAACACCTGGTGGATGTCCGCCTCCGCAGGGCCTTCAAGGCCCTTTTTCCGCAGCGCCGCTTCTTTTTCCGCCAGGCTTTCGGCGCACAGCCGCCGCCAGGCTTCCTTCAGTTCCTTCGGGGCCCATTGGGCGCCCCGCAGACGCAGATCCCAGGAAAACGCCGTCCACAGCCGGGGGCTTTCCTCGTCCGTCCATATGTCCGCCAGGGTGCCGTACAGATCGAACACGTAAGTGTCGTACGGAAAATCGCTCATATTACTCCGCGGGAATAACGATGGCCGCGATGATGTAGGCGATAAATCCGCCGCCGAACATAAAGGACAGCGCCACGAACCCCAGACGGATCAGGGTGGGGTCCACGTTGAAGTATTCGCCGATGCCGCCGCATACGCCGGCGACGATTTTATTTGACCTGCTCCTGTACAGCTTTTTCATGTTGGTTTCCTCCTTCGGTGATGTGGTGGCGCCGGCGCTTTCCGCTGCCGACGGGAACAGTATAGCGCCCGCCCGGCGGGAACACAAGGAAAAATCCATAAGAAAATCATTAAAAACAAATGAGAAAACCGGCGGGGGAAGGCCGCCGCCGTGTTGCTTTCACAGGCCGGATGCGGTATAATCATTGCATCTGTGCCGTATGGCCGTACGGAGGGGCGCCGGATGAAGAAGCTGTTCGTTTATCTGAAGGAATATCGGCGGGAAAGCGTGCTGGGCCCGCTGTTCAAGCTGCTGGAAGCGGGGTTCGAGCTGATCGTGCCCCTGGTGGTGGCCGCCATCATCGACCGGGGCATCCGGGGGCAGGATCAGGGGTACGTGATCCGGATGTGCCTGGTGCTGGTGGCGCTGGGGCTGGTGGGGCTGCTGTGCTCCGTGACGGCCCAGTATTTCGCGGCGAAGGCCTCCGTGGGGTTCGTCACCAAGCTGCGCAGCGCCCTCTACCGCCACATCCAGGGCTTTTCTTATCAGACCCTGGACCGGGCGGGCACCTCCACCCTGATCACCCGCATGACCAGCGATATGAACCAGGTGCAGACCGGGCTGAATCTGGCGCTGCGGCTGCTGCTCAGGTCGCCCTTCGTGGTGTTCGGGGCCATGATCATGGCCTTTACCATCGACGCCCGGGCGGCGCTGTGGTTCGCGGCGGCCATTCCCGCGCTGTCGCTGGTGGTGTTCGGCATCATGCTGGTGAGCATCCCGCTGTACCGGAAGGTGCAGGGCCTTCTGGACCGGGTGCTGGGGGCCACCCGGGAAAACCTGACGGGGGTCAGGGTGCTGCGCGCCTTCGGCAAGGAGGACGCGGAAATAGAGGATTTCCGGCAGAAGAACGAAGCCCACACCGCCATGCAGAAATACGTGGGCCGCATTTCCGCCCTGATGAACCCCGTCACCTACGTGATCGTCAATCTGGCCATCCTCTTTTTGATCCGCACCGGCGCGCTCCGGGTGGAGGCGGGGATCATCGGCCAGGGCGCGGTGGTGGCGCTGTACAATTATATGAGCCAGATCCTGGTGGAACTGATCAAGCTGGCCAACCTGATCATCAACATCACAAAGTCCGTGGCCTGCGGAAAACGGATCCAGAGCGTCATGGAGATCCCCGCCGGGGAGGAAGCGGCGCAGGGCCTGCCGGCGGGGAATCCCCGCTTCCGGGTGCAGCTGATCCACGCGGGGCTGCGCTATACCGAGGGGGCGGAGGAAGCGCTGACGGACGTGAGCCTTTCCGTCCTGCCGGGAGAGACCGTGGGGGTCATCGGCGGCACGGGCAGCGGGAAAACCACCCTGGTGAACCTGATCCCCCGGTTTTACGAGGCCACGGAAGGCCGGGTGCTGGTGGACGGAAAGGACGTGCGGGCCTGGGACGCGCCGGCCCTGCGGCAGCGGATCGGCGTGGTGCCGCAGAAGGCGGTGCTGTTCAAGGGCACCGTCCGGGAAAACCTGCGCTGGGGCAACGCGGAGGCCACGGACGGGGAAATCATGGCCGCGGTGCGCATCGCCCAGGCGGAGGACGTGATCGCCTCCAAGGGCGGGCTGGACGCGGAGATCGAGCAGGCCGGGCGCAATCTGTCCGGCGGGCAGCGCCAGCGGCTCACCATCGCCCGGGCGCTGGTAAAAAAGCCGGAGATCCTGATCCTGGACGATTCCTCCTCCGCCCTGGATTTCGCCACTGACGCCGCGCTGCGCCGGGCCCTGCGGGAAATGGAGGAGCGGCCCACGGTGTTCATCGTGTCCCAGCGCACTTCCTCCATCCGGCACGCGGATCAGATCGTGGTGCTGGACGACGGCCGGGCGGTGGGCGTCGGGCGGCATGAGGAGCTGCTGGAAAGCTGCCAGGTGTACCGGGAGATCTATGAATCCCAGTTCAAAAAGGAGGCGGCGCAGGCATGAGCGGAAAGCAGAAAGCGCAGCGCGGCACGCTGAAAAAGGTGCTGGCTTATCTGAAGCCTTACCGGATGCTGGTGGCTCTGTCCGTGCTGCTGTCCGCGGTGACGGTGGCGCTGACGCTGTACGTGCCGGTGCTCATCGGCCGGGCCATCGACGGCATCCTGGGGCCGGGACAGGTAGATTTCGGGCGGATCCTGCCGCTACTGGTGCGCATCGGGATCATCGTGGCGGCCACCGCCGCGGTGCAGTGGATCGTAAACACGCTGAACAACCATGTCGCCTTCCAGGTGGTGCGGGACGTGCGCGACCGGGCGTTCCGGCACTTGCAGGTGCTGCCCCTGAGCTACCTGGATACCCAGCCCGTGGGCGGGGTGGTGAGCCGGGTGATCGCGGACGTGGACCAGTTCGCGGACGGCCTGCTGCTGGGATTCAGCCAGCTGTTCACCGGCGCCGTCACCATCCTGGGCACCCTGGGGTTCATGGTGGCCATCCGGCCGGGCATCGCCGCCCTGGTGGTGCTGCTCACGCCCCTCAGCTTCGTGGTGGCCCGGTTCATCGCCACTCATTCCTACGATTTTTTCCGCAGCCAGAGCGAAGCCCGGGGAGAGCAGACGGCCTACATCGACGAAATGCTGGGGAATCAGAAGGTGGTGAAGGCTTTCGTCCGGGAGGAGGAGAACGCCCGGCGGTTCGACGAGATCAACGGCCGGCTGGCGAAATGCTCCCTGAAGGCGATCTTTTATTCCTCCCTCACCAATCCCTGCACCCGGTTCGTCAACAACGTGGTATACGCCGCGGTGGCGCTTGCCGGGGCGCTTTTGTGCATCGCCACGGCGGGGGCGGCCGTTCCCTTCACGGTGGGCAGCCTCAGCGCCCTGCTTTCCTACGCCAATCAGTACACGAAGCCCTTTAACGAGATCAGCGGCGTGGTGACGGAGCTGCAGAACGCCCTGGCCTGCGCCGACCGGATCTTTTCCCTCATCGGCCAGCCCGCCCAGCAGCCGGACGATCCGTCCGCCCGGGTGCTGACGGAAGCGGAGGGGCGCGTGGAGCTTTCGGACGTGGCCTTCGCCTATACCCCGGACAAGCCCCTGATCGAAAAGCTGAACCTCTCCGTCCGCCCGGGCCAGCGCATCGCCATCGTGGGCCCCACGGGCTGCGGGAAAACCACCCTCATCAACCTGCTGATGCGGTTTTACGATGTGGATCAAGGCGGCATATTCGTGGAGGGCACCGATATTCGCCATATCACCCGCCGCAGCCTCCGGGCCAATTACGGCATGGTGCTGCAGGAGACCTGGCTCAAGGCCGGCACCGTGCGGGACAATCTGAAAATGGGCAAGCCCGGCGCCACGGACGAAGAAATGATCGCCGCGGCGAAATCCGCCCACGCCCACAGCTTCATCAAGCGCCTGCCCCAGGGGTACGATACCGTGATCGGCGAGGACGGGGGCCAGCTTTCCCAGGGGCAGAAGCAGCTGCTTTGCATCGCCCGGATCATGCTGTGCCTGCCGCCCATGCTGATCCTGGACGAAGCCACCTCCTCCATCGACACCCGCACGGAAATACGCATCCAGAAGGCCTTCGACACCATGATGCGGGGCCGCACCACCTTCATCGTGGCCCACCGGCTGAGCACCATCCGGGAATCGGATGTGATCCTGGTGATGCGGGACGGGCACATCGTGGAGCAGGGAAATCACGAAACGCTGCTGGCCCGGGACGGGTTTTACGCCAGGCTGTACAACAGCCAGTTCGCCGCCTGACGGCGGAAAGGAGAGTTTCCCATGCCCAATCCCATCCTGCCCCTGTGGGAGCATATCCCCGACGGGGAGCCCCGGCTGTTCGGTGGCCGGGTGTATCTGTACGGCTCCCACGACCGGCCTTTTTCCGATTCCTTCTGCGACAGCCGCTTGAAGGTGTGGAGCGCCGACGCGGGCGAATTGAGCCATTGGCGCTGCCACGGGGATATCTTCCTCAGCCGGCCCCGGGAGGGGTGGGAAGCGGACGTGACCTGGCTTCGGGACGGGATGCTCTACGCCCCGGACGCGCTGAAGATCGGGGACAGGTATTACCTGTTCGTGTACGTGTTCTACGGCCGGGGCTGCGTGGCGGCGAGCGACCGGCCCGAGGGGCCGTTCCGGGTGCTGTCCCCCTATACCTGGGGGGAGGAGGAGCGCTTTCCCGAGAGCGTGTGCGAAAACGGCGTGCTGGTGGACCCCGGGGTGCTGCTGGACGACGACGGGAAGCTGTACGTTTACGGCGGGTTTGAAAAATCCTGGATGGCCCAGCTGAACCCGGAAAAGCCCTGGCAGGTGATCCCCGGCACCTATCGGGAGAACGTGATCCCCGCGGAGGAGCCCTTCTGCTTCTACGAGGCGGCCTCCCCCCGGAAGATCGGGAGCACCTATTACCTGGTGTATTCCCCCCGTCGGGGCAGCCGCCTGTGCTACGCCACCGCCTCCTCCCCGGAGGGGCCGTTCGCCTACCGGGGCGTCATCGTGGACAACGGCGAGGGATACCCCGGAGGGAACAACCACGGGGGGCTCGTGCAGATCAACGGGCAGTGGTATATTTTCTATCACCGCATGACCAACGGCAGCGTGTTTTCCCGCCAGGCCTGCGCGGAAAGGATCACGATCCTGCCGGACGGCTCCATCCCCCAGGCGGAAATGACCTCCCTGGGCTTCGATGCCGCGCTGAATCCCTACGAGCCCGTATCGGCCCATTGGGCCTGCGTGCTCAGGGGCGGCATGGTGAAATATCTGGATCCGCTGCACACCGTGCTGGCGGATCTGAAGGACGGCAGCGTCGCCGGCTATAAGTATTTCGATTTCGGCGCGCCGGGGGCGGATACGCCCCTGACGCTTCATATGGAGATCCGGGGCGCGGGGGAAAGCGGCTGCATCCGGGTGCTGCTGGACGACCCGGAAACCGGGGAGGAGATCGCGGCGCTGCCCTTCGCGGGGGATTCCTGCCGCCTGACGGCCCAGACGCCGCCGGTGTCGGGCCGGCACGCTCTGTACCTTTCCGTCGCGGACGGCCGCCGGCCCCCCGAATGGGCTCAGGCGGACAGGAACAGGGAGCTGGTGCAGATCGAGCGGTTCGTATTTACCCGCTGAAGGCGGCGGGGAAGGAGGGCGCGTGCTGAAGCAGGCGTTTCCGTGGACGGATTTTCTCAAAAAAGTGGCCGTGATCGCGGTGCCGGTGGCGCTGCAGAATCTTTTGACCACCACGGGGTCCATGGTGGATACCATGATGATCGCCTCCCTGGGGAAAACCGAGGTGGGGGCGGTGGGGCTGTGCGCCCAGTTTTCCTCCCTCATGTTCAGCGGGTACTGGGGGTTCGTGGGCGGCGGCATGCTGTTTTTTTCCCAGTATTGGGGCGCGAAGGACGACGAGGGCATCAACCGTTCCTACGGCGTGACGCTGACGTGCATGATGACGGTGGCGCTTCTGTTTTGCCTGATGGCCACGGCGTTTCCCGAGAAAGTGATGCAGCTGTACACCGATAAGAAAGCGATCCAGGATATCGGGGCGGAATACCTGCGGATCGTGGGCTGGGGCTATCCGCTGACGGTGTTTTCAATGGCCATGTCGGCGCTTTTGCGCTGCACGGACCGGGTGCGCATCCCGCTGTACGGGTCCTTCGCGGCGGTGCTGGCCAACGTATTCCTCAACTGGGTGCTGATCTTCGGCCATCTGGGCGTTCCGCGCATGCGGGTGCAGGGCGCGGCGCTGGCCACGGTGATCGCCCAGGGGATCGGCGCGGCGGTGGTGATGGTGCTGGCGCGCAAAAGCGGGCACAGGTATCTGCTGGTGGTGCGGCGGCATTTCCGGTGGAGCCGCGCCTTCGTGGGGGCGTACCTGAAAAAATGCTTCCCCATCCTCCTGAACGAGGTGCTTATCGGCGTGGGCAACATGGTGATCAACGTGGTGCTGGGCCGGCAGCCCGAGGAGGCCATCGCCGCCCTGGCGGTGTTCCGCACGCTGGAAGGGCTGGTGATCGGCTTCTTCGCGGGCTTTTCCAACGCGGCCTCGGTGCTGGTGGGCACGGAGGTGGGGGCCGGGCGGCCGGACACCGCGTACAATCGGGCCTGGCGGCTGGTGTATCTGTGCCAGTTTTTCATCGCCCTGGTCTGCGCGCTGCTCATCGTTCTGCACCGGCCTATCCTGACGCTGATGGGCATGGACGGGGAGAGCTTCCGCATCGCCTTCGGGCTGGTGTGCATTTACGGCGCCGCCGCCCTGCTGCGCATGGGCAACTGGACCCAGAACGACACCTTCCGCGCCGCCGGGGACGCCACCTACGGCACGGTGCTGGAAATCGTGTTCATGTGGGCGCTGCTGATCCCGGCGGTATGGCTGGGGGGCATGGTGTGGCGCTGGCCCACCCTGGCGGTGTTCGCCTGCTGCTACCTGGACGAGCCCATCCGTTACGCGCTGATGCAGCGGCATCTGTTCCGCGGCGCGTGGATCCGTCCGGTGACACCGGAAGGCCGGGCGGCCATGCGGGGCTGGACGCCGGGAAAAGGCGTTTCCCACGGCCCGGACGGCGCCGGAAACGATTGACAAAACATGAAGATTTTTATATAATATATCAAGTTAAAGAAATCTGGCCGGGCGATCCGGGAGCCATGCGGAAAAGACCTGCGCATGCCGGGTGCCGCGCGGGAAAGAAGGAATGCGTATGCAGCATCAAGTGGCCGTCTGCCTGCTGGGGGATATTACCGTCCGGGTAGACGACGATGCGCCCGTTCGGCTTACCGCCAAAAGCCGGATCGGGGCAAGCCTGATGGAATATCTGATCATGCAGCGCGGCCAGCCGGTATCGGGGGCGCGCCTGATCCGCGAGCTTTGGAAGGACCGGACGGGCCGGAACCCCGAGAACGCGCTGAAAACCATGATCAGCCGCCTGCGGTCGCTGCTTCACGGGATCTGCGTGGGGCTGGGCGACTGCGTGGCCAACGGCGCCAGCGGCTACTACTGGCAGACGCTGCCCTGGGTGCAGGTGGACGTGCTGGACCTGATGGACTGCATGGACCGGCTGCGCCAGCGGCCGCCGGAAGCGGAAAAGCGGGAGCTGCTGGAGCGGATCATGGTGGAATACACCGACGATCTGTACAATTCCGGGGATATCAGCAACGGCATCGCCATGGTGAATTATCTGCATAAGGAATACCTGGACGCCGCCTGCGCCCTGGTGGAAATGATGCGGGCGGAGAAGGCCTGGGGCGAGATCTGCCGGGTGTGCCGCCGCGCCCTGGAAATCGACAGCACGGACCGTCAGCTGCGCGCCGAAATGGCGGATGCCGCCGAATGGCTGGAGCGCGGCGAGCGCCGGCGGGGCGATCGCAGGGACGATAGGCAGGACGCCGACGAAAACGAGGAGATCCATTCCACCCGGACGGAAACCGGGCGGCAGCTGCGGCTGAACCTGGATCTCATCGCCCGGGAGCTGCAGGAAAAGGACCGGGAACGCCAGGGGCCGTTCTTCTGCGATTATTCGGTATTCAAGGAAATCTACAACATCCAGATGCGCAACCTGGAACGGCTGGGGACCACCATGTTCCTGGGCGTGATGATGGTGACGGGCGAAAACGGGGGGCTGACCTCCGTTAGCCGGGAAAGCGCCATGGCCGCGCTGATGGAGATCCTGCGCAACAATCTGCGCAAGGGCGATATCGTCACCCGGCTGGACGCGGACCTGGTGGCCATGCTGCTGCCCACGGTGAATTATTCCACGGGCAGCATGGTGATGGGCCGGATCGAAAAGCTGTTCGGCAAGGAGTATCCCAGGGGCGGCGTGACGCTGCAGTACCGCGTCAACCCGCTGGGCAACGTGATGGCGTGAAAGCGCAGCGGCGGAAGCGTTTCCTTCCGCCGGTCCGCATACGATCTCACCGAACGATCCCGGCCGCGCCGGCGGCCGTCGGAAAGGAGACAGGGACGGTATGAGACACAGGAGGCTGATTTTGTTCCTCGCGGGAGCGTTCCTGATATGCCTGGCGATATTCGCAGGCGGGGGCGCGGCGGCGGAAGGAAACGCCAAATGGCCCGAGAGCCCGGGAAAAGAGATCAAAAAGAGCGAAAAGCTGAAGGTGGATATGAGCAACGCGTCGGAGGGGTATTTCGTCGCGTCCGTGCAGAACAAAACGAAGAAAGCCCTGAAGCTCCGCGTTTCCTTCAAGGGAGAAACGCTGACCTACGATCTGAAGAACACCGGCGACACCGAGGTGTTCCCCTTCCAGATGGGCAGCGGCAGCTATGAGATCACCCTGTGGGAAAACGTTTCGGGGAAGAAATACGCCGCGGCGGGCAAGATCACGGTGACGGTGAAGCTGGCGCGGGAGGACGGGGCCTTCCTCTATCCCAATCAGTACGTGTTCTATACCGTGGATTCCAAGGCCTTCCTCAAGGCGGAGGAGCTTTGCAAGGGCAAAACGAACAAGGAAGCCTTCGACGCCGTGTGCGGCTTCATGAAAACCAAGTTCGTCTACGATTTCGTGAAGGCCGCCACCATCAAGCCCGGCGTCCTGCCGGACATCGACGGCAGCTACGATAAGCACATGGGCGTCTGCCAGGATCTGTCCGCCATCATGGCGTGCATGCTGCGCACCCAGGGGATCCCCTGTAAGCTGATGATCGGCTACGCCGATAAGAACTATCACGCCTGGACCGTCACCATCATCGACGGCGAGGAAGTGTTCTTTGATCCCACGGCGGCGCTGAACGCCATATCCAAGCCGAAAAACTATACCGTGGAACGCTGGTATTGACCAGGGATGGAGGGAATGAAAATGAGCAGGAAGAACGTGAACGGCCTGTCTTCGGCCGAGCTGAGCAACTTCTGTGGTCAGGTGGCCCTGATCCTGGAGGCGGGCCTGCCCCTGTACGACGGCATGGAAACCCTGGCCGGGGCCGACAAGGGCAGCGCCAACGCCGATATTTATGCTTCCGCCAGCAAAGGCGTTACCGAAACGGGGTCTTTGTATAACGCGCTGAAGGAAGACGACCGGTGGCCGGATTATCTGGTGGAGATGGTGGGCATCGGCGAGCGCAGCGGCCAGCTGGACAAGGTCATGCGCGGCCTGGAAGAATATTACGCCAGGGAGGACCGCATCCGTTCCTCCGTGGTCAGCGCCGTCACCTATCCGCTGGTGCTGGGCGTGATGCTGGTGGTCATCGTGCTGATCCTGCTGTGGAAGGTGCTGCCGGTGTTCCGCCGGGTGCTCAACAGCATGGGCGTGGGCATGACGGAATCGGGCAGCACCATGATGCGCCTGGGCGTGGCCGTGGGCTGGATCGTGCTGGCAGTGGTGGCGCTGCTGGTGATCGGGGTGCTGACCATCGTCATCCTGATGCGCACGAAGCACCGGGACAAGGTGATGGGCGCATTGCAGAAGGCGGTGCCCTCCCTGCAGCGGCTGAACCGCCGCCTGTCCGCCTCCCGGGTGGCCAGCGTGCTGTCCATGATGCTCTCCGGCGGCTTCCCCACGGGGGAGGCCCTGGAAATGACCAGCAAGGTGCTCAACGATAAAGAAGCGGCCCAAAAGGTGCAGAGCATCCGGGAAAGCTTGGAGGGCGGCAGCACCTTCGCCGAGGCCGTCACGGAGACCGGCCTGTTCGATGAACTGCATAACCGCATGATCACCATGGGCAGCGCCACCGGCCGGGAAGACCAGGTGCTGGGCAAGCTGGCGTCGCTGTACGAAGAAGAGGTGGAGGACGATATCACCCGCCTGGTGGCGATCATCGAGCCGACGCTGGTGGCCCTCCTGTCCGTGGTCATCGGGGCGGTGCTGCTGGCGGTCATGCTGCCGATGGCGGGCATTCTGTCCAGCCTGTAAGGGCCGGGAAAGGAAACCGATATGAGCCGAAAGGATGTCTTGAAACTGCTGACGATCCTGGCGGTGCTGGTGCTGGCAGTGGCGCTGGTGAACCGGATCGATACCAAGCAGACGCGGGCGGAAAGCGAAATCGTCCACGACGCGGTGAAATCCGCGGCGCTGACGTGCTACGCCGTGGAAGGGGCGTACCCGGTCAGCGAGGAGGAGAGGTACGAGCCGGATTCCCCCTTCTGGCTGTATGCGTACCTGCAGTCGGTTTTCCGGATGGAGAAGGAGGACCCCGCCATCCGCTACCTGCGGGAGAATTACCATCTGGCCTACGACCGGAGCCGTTACCTGATCACCTACGACGCCTTCGCTTCGAACCTGCTTCCCGATATCTTCGTTACAGAGAGGAGGCCGTGACGCCTTGAGCAAGCATCAGCCATCCCAGCACGCCATTTCGGGCGTGTTCGTGTTCCTGCTGATGGGCGTTTTCGCGGTGTTCTCCACCGTGATGGTGCTGTTGGGGGCGCGCACCTACAAGTCCACCTCCGACCGCACGCAGCAGCATAACGAAAGCCGCGTGGCCGCCGCCTACGTCCGCAGCATGGTCCGGGCGGACGACGAAAAGGAGGAGGTCCTGACGGAGAACCTGAACGGGATCCCCACCGTGACCATGATCGAAGTTTACGACGGGGATGAATACGTGACGCGGCTGTACGCCTACGAAGGCACGCTGCGGGAGCTGTTCACCGAACGCGCCAACGAATTTGAGCCGGATCTGGGCGAGCCCATCTGCCCCTTGGAGGAAATGAACGCCGAGATCCGCGGCGGGCTGATGACCATTCATCTCAAATCGGCGGACGCGGAAACGGACGTGCAGATCGCCCTGCGCTGTGCGGCGGACGGAGGGGTGAAAGAATGAAGAAGGCCAATCGGAGCAACGCGCTGCTGGTGGAGCTTTTGATCGTGGTGATCTTTTTCATGCTGGCGTCCACCGTGCTTCTGCAGGTGTTTACCGCCTCCAGCAACCAGGGGAAAAAGGCCGGCGCCATCAACGATGCTTTGGTGGCCGCCCAGAATACGGCGGACCGGCTGTACGCCTCCCTGTCGGAGGGGGGCGGGGTGGCCGGCGAGATCCGCGCCCTGCAGGACCTGGGCTTTGAGGCGGACGCCGCCTCCGGCTGGCATCTGGCCGGCGATGGGTTCAGCCTGAGCGCTTATCTGGATACCCAGGACCGGCCCGCCGGCAGGATGCACAGCGCCCAGGTGCAGGCGTACTATGGCGAAGAAAAGCTCTTTGCCCTGCCCGTCGCCTGGTATGAGGAGGTGCAGCCATGAGCGAAAAAAGGAAAAGCAGCGTCAGCCTGGGCCCCGGCGCTTCTTCGCTGATCCTGATCTTCGTGGTGCTGAGCATGAGCGTGCTGGGCATGCTGAGCCTGATGAACAGCCGCAACGACATCCGCCTGAGCGAGCGCAGCGCCGTGGTGGTGGAGGCCGTGTACGCCCTGAACGCCCAGGCGGAGGAAAGCCGGGCGGCGCTGGATCAGATCATGGCGGAGGAAGCGAAGGGCGCTTCGGATGAGGAAGCGTACCTGTCGGCGGTGGAAAGCCGCCTGCCGGAAGCCATGACGATGGACGGCCGCACCGTGGAATGGACGGAAAGCGACGAGCTGCGCCGTCTGGACTGCGCAGTGGAACTGCAGCCCCTGGGCGCGGACAGCCGGGCGGTATGGGTCCGGTACAAGCTGACTTCGGCCACCGAGGAAGGGATGGATTGGTAATGGAAGGACCCACTTTGACGGAGCTGCTGCAAAAAGCAGTGGAAATGGGCGGATCGGACGTATTCATCGTTCCCGGCGCGCCGGTGGCGGTGAAGGTCAATAATAATTTTGTGGATCTGACGCCGAATCGCATCATGCCCACGGATTCGGAATGGCTGGTGCGGCAGATGTACGAATTGTCCCGGCGGGATTTTTCCATGCTGGATAAGGAAGGGGACGACGACTTTTCCTTCGCCATCCTCAACGTCAGCCGCTTCCGCTGCAACGCTTACCGTCAGCGCGGCACCTATGCCGCCATCGCCCGCATCGTGAATTTTGAGCTGCCGGATTACCGCAGCATGAACATTCCCGACATCGTGATGACCCTGGCGGCCCAGCGCAGCGGCATGATCCTGGTGACGGGCCCCGCCGGCAGCGGCAAGAGCACCACCCTGGCCTGCATGGTGGACCGGATCAACGCCACCCGCAACGCCCATATCGTTACCATCGAGGACCCCATCGAATACCTGCACCGGCACCAGAAATCCCTGGTGAGCCAGCGCGAGGTGCCCAACGACGCCGCCACCTTCGACCGCGCCCTGCGCGCAGCCCTGCGCCAGGCACCGGACGTGATCATGCTGGGCGAAATGCGCGATCTGGATACCATCCGCACCGCCATTACCGCCGCGGAAACGGGGCATCTGCTCCTGTCCTCCCTGCATACCATCGGCGCCGCCAAAACGGTGGACCGCATTATCGACACCTTCCCCGCCGAGCAGCAGAGCCAGATCCGCGTGCAGCTGAGCATGGTGCTCAAGGCCGTGGTGTCCCAGCGCCTGGTGCCCACGGTGGACGGCGGCCGCGTGCCCGTCTTTGAGGTGATGACGGTGAACGCCGCCATCCAGAATATGATCCGCGACGGGCGCACCCATCAGATCGACAACGTGATTTACGGCGGCAGCGATCAGAGCATGATGTCCATGGACGCGGAGCTGCAGCGCCTGGTGCGGGCGGGACGTATCACCCGGGATATCGCCCTGATCCACGCGTCCAACCCGGAAACGCTGTCCAAACGCATCTGATACCCGATCAGAACGAGGGGAAGCTATGGAGCATATCCTGTATGCGGAGATCTACCTGATCTGCAGCATCGTGGTGGGATTGCTGTTCGTGTGGACGGCAAAAAAGGAAACGTCATCCACGCCGGAAAGAAAGCTGAAGTATGTTTTCGGCTGGTTTTTGTGCAATTTTCTGGCGAATTTCTTTTTCACCCTGGCCAACAGGCTGCTGACGGGGCCGATGCAGCGGCCGCTTTCCGTCGCGCTGAAAACCCTGTATTTCCTGACCATGATCTGCAGCGTGGGCGCCTGGTGCGCTTATGCGGAGGCGGTGCAGAAAACGTCGCTTAAGCGCTACCGCCTCACCATGAGCGCGGTGGGCGCGGCCCTGGCGCTGAGCCTGGTCCCCCTGATCGCCAATTTCTTTACCGGCTCCATGTTTTATTTTGACGAAAAGTGCGTGTATCACCGCAGCACGGCCTTCAATTATTTCATGCTGTACCTGTTTGCGGTGTCGGCGTCCTTCTCGGTGCGGCTGATCCACCATGCCAGAACGGAAAGCGATCCCAACCAACGCAGCGCCCTGCGGCAGACGGCCCTGTTTCCTTTGTGCCTGCTGCTGGCCTGGGTGCTTTGCTTCGTGGGCGAATCCGTGCCGGTGATCGTGGTGTGCATCATGATCGAAATGCTCTTCATGTACACCGGCGCCAACAATCAGCTGATCTCCAAGGACAAGCTGACCCAGGTGAACAACCGTCAGAATCTGATCAGCTTCCTGAATTACAAGGTGCATACCCACGAGGAGAAGCTGTTCATTTTCATGGTGGACGTGGATTATTTCAAGGAAATCAATGATACCTACGGCCACCTGGAGGGCGACAACGCCCTGGTGGACGTGGTGAGCGCGCTGAAGAAGGCCTGCATCCCCTTCCGGAAGCGGCCGTACATCGCCCGCTACGGCGGGGACGAATTCATCGTGGTGCTGGAGGGCACCGTCGGCGACGCGGCGGCCATGAAAACCAGCATCCCGGAGATCCTGCGGGAAAGCAAGCGGGCGGATGCGCCCTACGCCCTGCAGGTCAGCATCGGCATGGCGGAGTACGATCCCGGCATGACGCCCAACGATATGATCGCCGCCGCGGACGAGGAGCTTTACGAAATCAAGCGGAACAGACGGTGAAGCCGCCGTCCGCCGGGGAAAACCGATGTCCGGGAGGGGCCCCTCCCGGCGCGGGGTGCGGGGCCGCAGCGGTCCCGTTTTTTGATGAGAATTCGATATATCTGAACGCCCGCCCTGCGTGATGCGGGGCGGGCGTTGCGTTGGTTTTCGCTTCGGGTGCGCTGGGCGATCAGCCCAGGTGCCAGATCTTCTCGTTGTATTCGCGGATGGTGCGGTCGGAGGAGAAGATGCCGGAGCAGGCGGTGTTGGTGACGGCCATTTTCAGCCACTTTTCCCGGTCCTGGTAATCGGCGTTCACCCGGCGCTGGGCCATGGAGTAGGAGCCGAAATCCTTGAGGACGAAATAGGGATCGGAGAAGAGCAGGTTGTGGTAGATATCCTGCAGGGCGGCGGGGTTTTCCGGCATCAGGGTGCCGTCGATGATCTGGGTGAGGGCCTTGCGCAGCTCGCTGTTGCTTTCGTAGATGTGCATGGGGGAATAGTTGCCTTCCCGGTAGAGGGAGGACACGGTGTCCGCCCGCATGCCGAAAATGTAGATATTGTCCATGCCCACCTGCTGGGCGATTTCCACGTTGGCGCCGTCCAT
>JAFZQK010000005.1 GCA_017620455.1 Clostridia bacterium | reverse complement strand
TGGCGTTGATGGTGAGATTCTTCATAGGACTCCCTTTCTAATTGGCGGTATTTGTATCGGCCCCGCCAGGGCTTCTTCTTTTCGGTCTCGGTGTTTCCCTCAACCTTGTGACTGTATTATATCATGGCCTCTGATTGTATCGGTCATTATAACGTGACCGATGAAAAAACGATGGGTATTATTGAGTGCTTTCCTAATCGTTTTATCGCTATGGAATCTGCTGGAATTATGACTAAAAGTTGTTTCGACGATGTACCGAAGTTGCTTGCGGTATGTTTCAATCTGATTTGTAAGTTGTATTGAAGATGTCGTTGTTTTGCATGGCGGATGATGGTATAATAGCAGAGCAAAAGGGTACAACATTTTGGAAGTACAACTTTTGGGGGTTTTGAGGCGATTTTATGGTCTCTCAAAGCCGAATGGTACAACATTAGTACAACAGAGAGGAAGAGATGCAACAAAAAAAGGAACTGCCCTCGCAGAGCAGTTCCTTGAAAGCCCTTGAAATATAAGCGTTTCTTACTTCCCGAAATATCTCTCCAGCAGACCCTTGAAGGCTTTGCCGTGCCTGGCTTCGTCCCTTGCCATTTCATGCACGGTGTCATGGATGGCGTCCAGGTTCAGGGCTTTCGCCCGCTTGGCAAGGTCGGTCTTGCCGGCGGTGGCGCCGTTTTCGGCCTCCACCCGCATTTTCAGGTTCTTTTCCGTAGAGTCGGTGAGCACTTCGCCCAGCAGCTCCGCGAACTTGGCGGCGTGCTCGGCTTCCTCAAACGCGGCGGTCTTCCAGTATTCGGCGATCTCGGGATAGCCTTCCCGGGCGGCCACCCGGCCCATGGCCAGGTACATGCCCACTTCGCTGCATTCGCCCTGGAAATTGGCCCGCAGATCGTCGATGATGTCCTGGGGGACGCCCTGGGCCACGCCCACCACGTGCTCCGCCGCCCAGGTCATTTCAGCGTCCTGCTTGGTGAACTTGCTGGCCGGGGCCTTGCACACCGGGCACTTTTCCGGGGGCTGATCGCCTTCATGCACGTAACCGCAAACCTGACATACCCACTTCATTGATGATTCCTCCGTTTCATTTTTGATTTTTTTTCTATGCGCACGCCGCGCGCCGCGGCGTCAGGGACGGGAGGGAGCGCCGGCGGGGGACAGGCCTTTTGCCAGCCGCTGGCGGCAGATTTCATAAAAGCAGACCGTGGCGGCGCTGCCTGCGTTCAGGCTGGAGGCCGCGCCGAAAATGGGGATGCGGGCCAGCACGTCGCACTTGTCCTTCCAGGCCTGGGAAAGGCCGAAGGTCTCGTTGCCCACAGCCAGGGCCACGGGGCCGGTGAGATCCAGCTCGGACAGGTCCGCCTCCCCGTGGGCGCTGGTGCCCACGATCAGGGGGCGGCAGGGCCGGTCCCGCAGGAAGGAAACGCCTTCCTCCGCGCCGGAGAGGGCGCCGAAGGGCAGGGAAAACAGGGTGCCCACGCTGGCCCGGATGCACTGGGGATCGTAAAAATCCGCGGCGTGGCCGGTGACCAGGACGCCGGAAGCGGAAAACGCGTCCGCCGAACGGATGAAGGTGCCCAGGTTGCCGGGGGAAGCGGGGCGGTCGAACACCGCGAAAAACGGGGGATAGGCGGTTTGCTCCGCCCGGGCGGCCATGCGCTCAAGCCCGTCCGTACGGGTTTCGATCAGGCCCAGGATCTCGCAGGGGTTCTCCCGGTCGGACAGCTCCGCGTGAAGCGCGGCGTCCATGCGGTAAAGGGTGTCCGGCGTGGCTTTCCGGATCATATCCTCCGCCCAGCCGGAGAGGCGCTTGCCTTCCGCCACGGCCATGGCGGAAAAATGCCAGCCGCCGCGGAGAGCCTGCTCCACCATCTGCACGCCTTCCAGGAAGGCCAGGCCCTGCTTCGCGCGCTTTTCCCGGCTGCGCTTCAATGCCTCAAAACGCTGGAAATCCGCGTCCCGGGCGTACGTTCTGACGGTTTTCATGGTATTTTACGCAAAGCCCCGGAGCACCGCTTCGCCCATCCGGTCCTTTTCGCAGACCCGGGTGTGCAATACGGGCAGGGTTTTGAGCTCCTTCACCGCCCGGGGGGCGGGAACGCCGGTATGGTCCTCCAGCGCCCGGGCGGCGTCGAAGGCGTCGCCGGACACGGGAACGCCCAGGGCGGCGGCCACGTCCGCGGAGAATTTGTACGGGCTGGCGGTGGACACGGCCAGGATGGGGGCGGGATCGCCGGAATCGTGGCGGTAATCCTCCAGAACGGCCAGGGCCACGGCGGTGTGGGGATCCGGAAGGTATCCGTCCTGCCGCCAGACCCGGGCGATGGCGGCGGCGGTGGCCTTATCGTCCGCAAAGCCGCCGAAGAAGCAGGCGCGCATGCGGGCCCTGGCGATTTCGGAAACGGCGTACTGGCCCTCCGTTTTCAGCTGCTCCATCCAAACGCGGACCTGGGCGCTGTCCCCCTCCGCCAGCTCCCACAGATACCTTTCCAGATTGGAGGAGATCAGGATATCCATGGAGGGGGAGATGGTCTTATGGAAATCCCGCCGCCGGTCGTAGACGCCGGTGCGGATGAAATCGGTGAGCACGTCGTTGCGGTTGCTGGCGCAGATCAGGCGGCGGAGGGGCGCGCCCATCCTGCGGGCGTACCAGGCGGCCAGGATATTGCCGAAATTGCCCGTGGGCACGCAGACGTTGACGCCCTCCTCCCAGGTGATCTCTCCCCGGGAGAGCAGCTCCGCGCAGGCGGAAAGATAATAGGCCACCTGGGGGGCCAGCCGGCCCAGATTGATGGAATTAGCGGAGGAAAGGGTCTTGCCCAGGGCGTTCATTTCCTGCCTGAAATCCGCATCGGCGAACAGGGCCTTGACCCCCGTCTGGGCGTCGTCAAAATTGCCCTTTACGGCCACCACGTGCACGTTTTTGCCCTGGGAGGTGACCATCTGCTTTTCCTGGACGGCGCTGACGCCGCCCTGGGGATAAAACACGGTGACGGAGGTGCCTGCGATATCCCGGAAGCCCTCCAGGGCCGCCTTGCCGGTGTCGCCGGAGGTGGCGGTGAGGATGGCGATCTCCCGCCCTTCGCCGGTTTTGCGGGCGGCGGCGGTCATGAGATGGGGCAGCATCTGCAGCGCCATATCCTTGAAGGCCAGGGTGGGGCCGTGGAACAATTCCAGCACGAACCGGCGGCCGGACAGGGCCTTCACCGGGGCCACGGCGGGATGGTCGAACCGGGCGTAGGCCGCGCGGGCCATGGGCAGCAGCTCTTTTTCAGAAAACCCGTCCAGCAGCCAGGCAAGGGTCCGGGCTGCGCGGGCGGGATAATCCAGCGCGGCGAATAAGTCAAAATCCGCCTTCGTTAGCGCGGGAAGGGACGCGGGAACATACAGGCCGCCGTCCGGCGCGATGCCGCGCACGATGGCCTCCGGAGCGGAAACGCCTTCCGCCCCGCGGGTGCTCAGATAAGGCAAGGGTAAGCCCCCTTCGGATCAGATGAAGTATTTTTTCAGGAATTCGGGCGCCACGGCGTCGTCCACGCTGACGGAGAGGATGAACCCCACGTTATGCTTTTCGGACAGCCTGTCCAGCCGGGCGAAGAACGCCTCGGTGTTGGCCACGTCGGTTTTGACCAGCTTGAGGAACGCGTCGATGAACACGACGCTGATATCGAAATTCTGGGCCAGCATGCCGCAGAGGAAGCCGAAGAACATTTCCGGGCCGTCGGTGCCGTATTCGCCGGCGTTGACGAAGCGCACCTCGTGGCGCAGATCGAACATGTAACGGTTGTCGTCGTCCACGAAGATCACGTCGCCCTTGTGGGCCTTGATGGCGTCGTTGGCCATGTCCAGGATGCGCTTGGTTTTGCCGGAGCCCTTTTTGCCGTGAATGACCTGTATCATGGGAATTTCCCCCTTTACAGTATTTCTGATACCATTATACCTGATGTTGGCGACGATTTCAAGGTGTCGGGCCGGATTCTTCCTCCTGCCGGAGACGGTCCAGCATTTCATCGAAGCCCATCCCGGGCAGGATGCGGGCGTCCCCGGGGGCGGTGCGCACGTCCCGGCGGCAGATCATGGCGTAATCGCAGCGATCGCAGGGGCCGTGCAGGTCCTTGCCGCACAGGGGAGAGGCGGCGATTTCCCCGGCGCGCATGCGCTCGGCCCATTCGCCGGCCATTCTTTCCGCCCGCAGGATCAGCCTGCGCATGTCCTCCAGGTCCGCCAGAGGGACGCGCTTATCGAAGTCCCCGTTTTTCGTGACGGCCTTGGGCAGCGTAAGGGGCGGCTCGGCCCCGTCCATGAGCCGGAGGACGGAAACGTCTTTCAGGGCCACGCCCCGCAGCTGGAGGGCCCGGGCCAGGGCGTCCTCGATGTCCTGCTCCACGGCGGGATCATCCACCAGCGGATCGAACAGGTGCATGTAAAACGCGCCGGCGGGCAGGGCGCCTTCCTCGGTGGCCAGGGCGGCCCGGAGGTACAGCAGCAGCTGCAGCTGCGCGCCCCAGAACACCCGGGCGGGGTCCAGCTTTTCGGCGCCGGACTTGTAATCCACCACCCGGAGGTAGATCCCCTCGTCCCCGGCGTAGCGGTCGATGCGGTCGATGACGCCCCGCACGTAAACGACGGACCCGTCCCTGAGCAGCAGGGGAATGGGGGGGATGCCGCCCTCGTAGCCGAAGCGCACCTCCGCCCCCGCCGGGGCAAAGGCGCTTTTCTGGGCCCCCCGGGTGAACGTCCAGGCCACCCGGCGCAGCACCCGCACGTATTTTTCCCCCTGGGCGCGCATCCGGGCGCTGTCGCCCATGACGCCGGTGAGCATCCCCTCCAGCATGGGCTTTGCGGCCCGGTCCACCAGCGCGTCGCACGTTTCCCGGGAAATGCCGGGCCAGCCGGGCACGGAGGGAAGCAGCCGGGTGAAGCCCTCCAGGGCGCTGTGATAGAAATTTCCCGCGTCGAAGGGGGTCAGCGTCCATTCCTTCCGGGGCCGGGGAGCGAGCCCATGGTCCACAAAGTGCTTATAGGGGCAGACGGCGAAGCTCTCCAGACGGCTGACGGACATGATCCTTTCCATGAACAGCGCCCTTGTGATCTCCCGGGGCAGGGGAGAAGCGGCGCTGTCCGGGATGAAGGCCGCCCGCAGCCTTTCCGCCCGCGCCCGGGTGTCGGGCGCCTGGGAGAGATATTTCCACGCTTCCAGCCATTCGCCCGTGAGCCGGCCTTCCCGGGCCTTGGCGCCCAGGGCGTCCAGGGCGGGGCCGGGAGCAAGGGGCAGCCGTGCGGCGGTTTTCTGGCTGACGCCGCCCTCCTCCACCAGGGCGGGGAACAGGCGGCGGATGTGCTTGATGCGCATGAAGGGGCGCAGGGCCGCCCCCTCCTGGGTGGCCTGGGAACGGGTGAGATACAGCCTTTCCCGGGGGACGGACAGGGCCTTCCACACGTCCAGCAGCCGCAGGGCGTCCTGGCCGTCCGGGTCCTGGGACAGATAGGCGTGCAGCCGTTTCTGGGCGTCCTCCTGCTCCCGGGGGGTGAGCAGGCCGGGATCGGCGGGGGAAAGCAAGCCGTCGGTCAGCCCCGTCAGGAACAGCGCCCGGGGGGCGGACAGGGGCAGCGTTCCCAGCGCCCCGCACATGATGGCGTCCGCCGTGGGGGGCAGGGAGGAAAGCTCGCATTCCTCTAGGCCTGCCTCCAGCCAGGCGGAAAGTTGCCTTGCCCGGACCGGCGCGTCCGCCAGCAGCACCCAGGCCTGGGACAGAAGCTGCGTCAGCACGTCCCACACCTGGCGCGCCTGCACGGCCTCCGCCGCCATGCCCCGGGCGAGCAGCTCCTCCTGGGCGTGGGCGAGACGATCCGGCAGGCCGGTGTCGGTAAGGTAAGCGTAGAGGGCTTTCAGCGCGGCGTCGGCGTCCTTCGCCTCCCGTAAGCCGGCGCGCAGGGCCTCCAGGGGAGTGATGAGGGAAAGCCGGGCGTCCTCCAGATTGGCGCATTCCTCCGCGCTGCCCCGGGTGAAGGGCGAAAGCCACATCCTGCCCCGGATGCCGTAGGAAATGAGATAGTTCTCCAGCCGCCAGGCGTCCTTCTCCCCGATGGGGGCGAAGCCGGATTTGATCAGGGCGGTCATATCCCCGCCGTCGTACCCGCCGGACACCGCCCGGAGGGAGGACAGCAGGAACCGCGCCGCGCCGTGGGCGGCGGCGGGGAGCTTGCGGTTCACATACGCGGGGATGCGATAGCCCCGCAGCACGGTGGCGAGGGTGCCGGCGAAGCCGGGGTCGCCCATCACCACGGCCATGTCCCCGAAAGACATGCCGCCCTCGTTCAGCAGCAGCATTTCCTGGGCGATGAAGTGGGCCTCGAAAAAGGGCGACGGGGCGGCGAACAGGCGGATGGAGGGGGCCGCGCCGGCCCAGGGCGCGCCGGGAGAGCGCAGGAACTGGGCGGAAAGATGGGAAAGATCCGGGCTCTGCCCCGAATGATCCGGGGGCAGCTGGATGAACCGGCAGGGAACGCCGGCGTCCCGGGCGGCTTCCTCCAGCCGGCGGGCGCTTTCCCGGACGGGAGCAAACGCTTCTTCTTCCCCCGTCTGGATCAGGGCGCGCACGTCCCCGCTTTCCCGGGCCAGGGTGAGCAGCAGCCGGTCCATCTGCCCGGTGAGCACGTCGAAGCCGTACACCGCCGCCGGGCGGTCATGGCAGACGCCGCTGTCCGGCAGGCGGCGCAGCATGCTTTCCAGCACGTCCTCGCCGTCCACGAACCGGCCGGAAAGGGCGCTTTCGTACGCGCCGTAGACCAGGGCCAGGTCCGCGAGCTTATCCCGGGCGGGGCCCTCCTCCGTGTCCGCTGCGCAGCCGGCCAGCGCCTCCGGGCTGACCCCGGCGCGCTTGAGATCCGCGATCAGGGCGCCCAGGCGCTTGATAAAGCCCGGGCGCTCGGCGGCGCTTTCGTAATATTTCAGCTCTTTTTTGCACTGCAATAGCACCCGGGCCAGGGCGAACTGCTTGCCCCGGGCGTCCACCCGCACCCGGCTGTCCGCCCCGGCGGCGGCGAAGACCCGTTCGGTGAGCCGGGAGGGGGAGAGCACTTCCAGATCGAAAAAGCCGGGGGCGTTCAGGCCGTCCATCAGTTCCCGTTCCGTCTGCAGGGTGTACTGCTCCGGCACGATCACCAGCAGGGAGGGGTTTTCCCGGGCGAAGGCGGCCAGATACCGCCCCAAGGCGCGCTGATTGCCGCCGACGATCTGAAGCATGAGGCTTTCCTCCTTTCCTGCGGGCGTATCGGAAACGGAAACAGACTAAAGAAGCCGGGTCAGTTCATGGCGATCTCGTCGGTGATCCGGGCGAAGGCGGCCTGGGCGCTTTTGCGGACGAAGGCCCATTCCGCTTCCTGGCCGGGGGCGCGCAGCCATTTGAGGCACCGGCTGGTTTCCTCCAGCATCTGCACGTCGGCGCCCAGCGCCATGCCGGGGATCAGGGTGTCCCCGTGCTGGCGGGTGCCCAGGAAATCCCCGGGGCCCCGGAGCTCCAGGTCCTTCTGGGCGATGCGGAAGCCGTCGTTGGTTTCGCACAGGGTTTTCAGCCGTTCGTTAGGCGCGGCCATGAGGAAGCACCAGCTTTCCTCCGCCCCCCGGCCCACCCGGCCCCGGAGCTGATGCAGCTGGGACAGGCCGAATCGGTCCGCGTTCTCGATAACCATGACGGTGGCGCTGGGCACGTTGACCCCCACCTCGATTACGGTGGTGGACACCAGCACGTCTATTTCCCCGGCGGAGAATTTCCGGATGGTTTCTTCCTTTTCCCCGGGGTCCTGGTCGCCGTAGGTGAGGCCCAGGCGCAGATCCGCAAGGGGGCCCAGGGACAATTCCGCATAGGCGTCCTGGGCGCTCCTTGCGTCGATCGCTTCGCTTTCCTCCACCAGGGGGCAGACGATATAGGCCTGCCGTCCGGCGGCGGCCTGCTTCCGGATGAAATCGTACAGCCCGTCCCGCCTGTCCTCGGGTACGATCCGGGTCCTGACCGGGGTGCGGCCCGGGGGCAGCTCGTCCACCACGGACAGATCCAGATCCCCGTAGAGCACCAAAGCCAGGGTGCGGGGGATGGGGGTGGCGGAAAGCACCAGCTCGTTGGGCGCGGCCTCCGCTTTTTCGGCTTTTTTCGACAGCAGCCGACGCTGGCGCACGCCGAAGCGGTGCTGCTCGTCCGTCACTACCAGCCCCAGGCGGCTGTATTCCACGCCTTCGGAAATCAGGGCGTGGGTGCCGATGACGCACTGCCACCGGCCGGAAGAAATCATTTCCAGCGCCTCCCGGCGTTCCTTCGCCTTCATGCCGCCCACCAGCAGCCCGCAGGATACCCCCAGGGGCGAAAGGATCCGCCGGGCGCTTTCCAGGTGCTGCCGGGCCAGGATCTCCGTGGGGGCCATCAGGGCGCTCTGCCATCCGGCCCGGGCGGCAAGGTACATGGCGCCGAAGGCCAGGGCGGTCTTGCCGCAGCCTACGTCGCCCTGCACCATGCGGCCCATGGCGTGGGGGGCGGAAAGATCCGCGGCGATCTCGCCCAGCACCCGGCGCTGCGCCCCGGTGGGCGGGAAGGGCAGGGAAGCCCAGTAGCGGTCCGCCTCGTCCTTGTCTGCGGCGATCACGGCGCCCTTCGTCCGCTCGCCCCGCAGGGCCGCGGCCGCCGCCTGATACAGCAGCATCCCTTCAAAGGACACCCGGCGCAGCGCGATGGCCAGGCTTTCCTTCGTATCCGGGAAATGCGCCTGGCGCAGGGCGAAATTGCGTTCGCACAGGCCGTATTTCATGCGGAGGGATTCCGGCAGCGTTTCCGGGCAGCAGTCCTCCAGCTGGGTGAGGGCCTGGCGGATCAGATCCCGCATGGTTTTGGGCGGCAGCCCGGCCAGCGTCCGGTACACGGGCAGGATGCCCCGCTCCTTCACGATCACGGGGCTGGCCATGCGGACGCGGCCTTGCTTGTCCCGGTCGATGCGGCCGTAGAGGGTGAGGGGGTCTTCCTTGCGGATCTGGGTCTGCAGCCAGGGCTGATTGTACCACACCACGCTGAGGCCCCCGGTCTCGTCCAGCAGCCGCACTGTCACGGCGGAAAGCCCCCGGAAACGGCTCAGCCGCGGCTCGGCCTTGGGCCAGCCGCTGACGCAGACCTCCATTCCGGGGGCGATATCCCTGAGGGGGACGGAAACGGACGTATCCTGATACCGGGCGGGCAGGGTCAGAAGAAGGTCGGCCAGGGTATGCACCCCCGCCTTCTCCAGCGTATCCAGCCGGGCCTTGCCCAGCCCTTTCAAATCCTGCAGTGCCAGCATGCCGCTTTACCGTGTGATCTCGACGGTGATTTCCCCGTCCTCGGCGGAATTCCCGAACACGTCGGTGCCGCCCTCGATCCAGCGCTTGATCACCAGGGTGTCCGCGTCCCGGGCGGACACGGTCAGGCCGCCGGTTTGGAGGATGGGGCTCTGACGGCGCTGCAGAAGGAGCGCGCGGATCTGCTCCTCCAGCTCCCGGTCGCCGCCCGCCCAGGGGAAGGTGCCGCGGCAGAAGGGATCGGGCCCGCCCTGGGCCCCGCGCTCGTCGCCGTAATAAACGCAGGGGATGCCCGGCAGGGCGCACAGCAGCCGCATCATTTCCACATAGCGCTTCTTTCCCAGGGCGTATTCCTGGTCCGTCAGGCGCTTGCCCCGCCGGCTGGCGGGGGCGTATTCCTCGAAGGTGCGGCCGCAGAGGGTGTTGATGGAGCGCGCCCGGTCGTGGCTGCCGGCCAGGTTCATCAGGGAGTAATAGAAGGGCAGGGGATAATTTTCCTTCTGGCTCCGGATCAGCCGGAGCAGGGCGTAGGCGTCGGATCTGCCGGTGAAAAAGTCGATGGCGGCGCTGCGCAGAGGATAGTTCATCACGCTGTCCAGGGTGTCGCCCTGGCAGTAGCAGCGCATTTCGCCGTAGGCCACCTTATGGCTGGCGTCCTCCCACACCTCGCCCAGCACCACGGCGTCCGGGTCCTCCTTTTTCGCGGCGGCGCGGAGCTTGCGCAGGAAATCCATGGTGAGCTCGTCCGCCACGTCCAGCCGCCAGCCGGAGGAGCCGTTTGCGATCCAGGAGCGCACCACGCCCCCTTCCCGGAACATGAAATCCTGGTAGGAGGGATCGTTCTTTTCCAATTCCGGCAGGGTGTGGAAGCCCCACCAGGCCTTGTAATCGTCCGGGTAACGGATGAATTTGTACCAGGGATAATAGGGGGATTTGGTGGACTGGCAGGCGCCCACGGAGGGGAAGCGGCCGTAGCGGTTGAAATACACGCTGTCCTCCCCGGTGTGGCTGAACACGCCGTCCAGCATGACGCGGATGCCATATTCCTTCGCCGCGCCGCACAGGGCGGAAAAATCCTCGTTGGTGCCCAGGAGCGGGTCGATGCGCAGGTAATCGGCGGTGTCGTAGCGGTGATTGGAACGGGCCTGGAAAATGGGGTTCAGGTACAGCACCGTGACCCCCAGGGAGGCCAGATACGGCAGCTTTTCCCGAATGCCCCTGAGGTCGCCGCCGAAGAAATCCCGGGCGCAGTTGTCGTCCCCACCCTCGGGCATGAGGATGGGGTCGTCGTCCCATGCTTCGTGATAGAAGCATTCCTCCCGGCGGGGGTGCTTTTCGCCGCTGGCGGAAAAGCGGTCGGGGAAGATCTGGTACATGACGCCGGTGCGCAGCCATTCGGGGGTCTTGTAGGCGGGATCGTATACGGTGATCTGCCAGGCGTGGGGATGGGGGGCGAAGTGGCCCTCTCCGCCCATGCCGTCCTGAGGGCCGCCGTAGGCGTATTCGTTGCCGCGGCCGTCCTTTGCCCGGAAATCGTACCAGCAGAGGATGGGAACGGCGGGCATTTTCACGGAAACGCTGTGCCAGCCGCCCAGCTCCCTGCGCATGGGGAACCATTTTTCGCTGCCGTCGTAAAACCGCAGGGTCAGGGAGGCGGCGTCGTCGGAGCAGCGGACGCGGAACATCACGCTTTCGCCGCAGGGAACGGCCCCGGCCGGCAGCCGGCACAGGGGAGAATAAGAATCATGATAAAGCTGCATACTTCCTCCTCAGATTTGATGGGGGATCCGGATGATAGGATCATTTTATCATCTGCTTGGGCAAAAATCAATCGGCATTTGTTCGCGGCCCGGCTTTTCTTTTCGGCGGATGTGCGCTATAATGGGATGAAACCGGGGCGGCCACCCGGAAAACGCCGGAAGGGGATGGCCGCCCGAATATGCTGCGGCGAAGAGGAAAGGAAGCGGGCGCATGGGCGGAGGGATACGGAAAGGGATCGTGATCCTGCTGGCGCTTTTCTGCCTGTCGGCGCCCGCGATGAGCGAGGAAACGGGGATCGCCATAACGGCTGAAATGCGCCTCACGAACGCGCCGGACATGGGCAAGGACGCCCTGGCGGCCGTGAACGGGCTGCTGGAGCGGCTCGCCTTTTCCGTGCAGGCCGGGGAGGACGCCGGGCGGATCGCGGTGCTTTCGGACGGGACGGAGATTTTTTCCGCCGCGGTGCGGAGCAGGGACGGGTATACCCTGACGGCGTTCGGCCCGGAGGGAAACGCTTACCTGACCGGCCCCGGGGAAAAGGACGCCCTCGCGCTGCTGACGGGCGCGGGGGATGCGGATCTGCCGCCGGTGCTGGAATGGGCCGGGAGCTACCCCGCCCTGGCGGAAAAGCTGTTCGGCGTGCTGGGAAGGAACTGCGCGCCCCGGACCGAGAAGCAGCGGACGTCCATCAAAAACACGGCCGGATCGGCGGCCTTCGTCACCTATGCCTTCCGGGCGGACGCCCTGACGGACGAGATTTGGGAAGAGGTGCTGGAGGAGGTCCTGCCCCTGCTGCGTAAGACGCTGGGGGACCGGGAGGACCTGTACGAAAGCGCGGAAAGCGTGCTGGAGGAGCTGATCTTTTCCGGGGGATGCACCTTCAAGCGGTTCCTGGACAAGGACGGCGCCGACATGGGGATGCAGTTCACCGGCACGGCGGCCTGGCGGCGGGACAAGCGCAAGGTGACGCTGTTCTTTGGATACACCCCGGGAAAAGGCGGATATTTCAGCCTGCGGTTGCCCGCCGTGCGGGGGGAGAACGATCTGCATATCGTGCTGGATTACGCGGAGGCGGCCCAGGGGGATGCCCGGACGTGGACGCTGAGCGCGGCGTTTGAAAGGACGTACGGGGAAGAAAAAAACGCGGCGAAACTGGACGCGGCGCTGAAAAGCGTGGACCGGGACGGCGGGGAGGAATGGACCGGCAGGATCGCGTGGAGCCGGACGGAAAACAAAAAGCGCATCGAATGGACGCTGACGCCCCGCCTGGTTTCCGACGGGGAAACGCTGACGGGCGCCGTGGGCTTTGCGCGGCAGGAAGGGAAAAAGGACCCCGCGAAGGGGGAAATCACCCTGCAGATCCGGCGCGGAGATGCGGCCGGCGTCCCGGATGCGGCGCCGGAAGACGCCCGGGACCTGCGCGGCATGCCGGAGGAGGAAGCCCGCGCCGCGGTGCAGGCGGAATGGACATATCTTGCACGCGCCGCGGCCCGGCTGATGAAAACGCTGCCGGAGGAGGAAAGGGCGCTGATCACCCACGCCCTGCGCACGGAAACCTGGATGTACGGGCCGGACGCGTCCCCGCTGCCTGAGGGGGACGCATGGACGGTAAAGGAGGAAACGAAGGAATGAAAAGGCGGATCGCGTGCCTGATGGCTGCGGCGGTGCTTTTGCTTTCCGCTGCCCCCGCCCTGGCGGCGGATTATCCCCTGGAGGTGAAGCTGATCAAGCAGATCCAGCAGTCCGCTTACCGGGGCACGGTGACGGTGCGGGCGGAGGGCGAAGGGGCGCTTTTCGGGGAAGAAGCGTGGGCGCTGATCCAAAAAGCCGCGCCCCGGCTGTCCCTGCAGGTGGACCACAGCGTGCAGCGGGGGCACAGCCAGACCGTGGCGGAATTGCTGGTGGACGGCGCTTCCGTGGGCAGGACCGACCTGCGCTGCAACGGCGACCTTTATGCCTTCGCCAGCGATCTGCTGGCGGGAGCCGGCGCTTTCTACGCTTTTCCCGCGGACTGGGACGCGGCGGAATGGCTGTCGGGGCTGACGGAGAAGGAGGGCGCCTGGCCGGCGGTCTGGCCCGTATTGCTTTCCGTGTACGGCGCGGACGGGGAATGGAACGCCCGGGCGGAAAAGCACTGGCAGGCCGTCGAAATGGAAGTGGAGCTCTGGCTGGGGGACCTGGTCCTCTACGATTCGGGCAGCGCCGGGGACGGCACGGAGTATACGGAGCTTTCCTGCGTCATTCCCGACTGGGAAGTGAAAGAAGAGATCAAGCGGGTGCTGACGCTGATTTACCGGGATGAGGAGCTGCTGGGCCTGCTGCGGGAGATCTGCGGCGGCAAGGCGCGGCTGTATCTGCAGCCCGGCTGCCTGGATAGTCTCCTGGAAGCGGCGGACGCGCTGCCGCTGCACGGGGACGTGATCCTGGCGCGCAGGTTCGACGCCGCGGGGCAGCCCCTGCTGGACGCCGTGACGCTGCCGCTGGCGGGGGACGGGCCGGCGGAGAAGCTGGCCCTGACCGTGCAGCCCCAGGACGGGGGCAGGGAAACGGCCGTTTCCTGCTTTTTCAAAGATGGCAGATGGGCGCGTTTCGCCTGGACGCCCCTTGCGGACGCGGCATACGAAGGAGAAATCGAATTCACCGGAAAGGACGGGAGCGGGCTGGCCCTGGGCTGGGACCTGCGGTGGCAAATGGGGGAGGAGAGCTACAACCTGTCCACCGACAAATTTGAAAAAACACTGAAAGGTGAACTGAACCTGCGTCCCCTGGACGGGAAAGCGTTTCCCGCGCAGCGGGTGACGGCGGAAGCGACGCTGAAATCCGGCAGCTCCCAGCAGTCCCCCACCCGGCTGGACGGCACCCTGACCTGGGAGGACACGGAAAGCGGCGATCGGATCGTATTCACCCTGGAAAGCCGCACCGCGGCGCCCTTCGCCATAGAAGAGATCCCGGAGGAGGGGTGCGCGCGGCTGGACCGGACGGGTGCGGAGGAGGCCCTGTCCCTGGCGGTCCGGTGGGGCGAAAGCGCCGGGGAGTGGCTGGAAAGAACGGCGCGCCTCCTCGCGGGGGAATGACGGGCGCGCGTCCCAAATGTCGGAATGGATGTGTAAAAGATGGAATTTTTACGCTGAAACGCATTGAATTTTTTCCGGCGGTATGATATCATTACACCGTGAAAGACGTTCGCTGCGGCGAACGTAACAAAGAAAGGAGAAACTGTTTTATGAAGAAGATGCTTGCCCTGCTGCTGGCCCTGCTGCTGGCGACGAGCTGCGTAACCGCCCTGGCTGAACTGCCGAATCTGGAAAACGGCGTGACCGTGGCGGCCGCGATGAACTTTGACAGCGATGCCGTCATGGCCCTGGCCGCTCAGTCCGGCGAAGACTTTGGCAATCTCCCCGAGGAAGCGATGACCGCCGCCTTCGGCATCATCAACAGCCTGGGCGTGAAAGCCGCCGTCAAGGGCACCGACGCCCAGATCGACCTGCTGCTGAAGGACGCTTCCGTGCTCACGCTGAACCTGGGCGTGAATGAAAGCGGCATCGTGGTCACCTGCGACGCCATCCCGAACTACGCCTTCACCATTTCCGCCGAAACCATCCAGCAGCTGATTGCCCAGATCGCCGAATCCATGCCCAAGGGCCTGGACGGCATCGATCCCGAAGCCCTGGGCGAAGCCATTGGCAACCGCCTGGGCGCGCTGATCCAGGAAGTGCTGTCCAAGGCCGGCGAAACCGAAACCGGCAGCTTCAGCGTGGACGGCATGGATTTCAACGCCAGGATCCCCCTGAACATCACCACCAAGGAACTGGCCCTGCTGACCATGAACTTCATCAAGGACCTGCTGAATGATCCCGCTTTCGCTCCCATCGTGGGCATGCTCGGCGATCAGCTGGACCTGGGCGACCTGGACGAAGCGATCCAGGAGCTGGAAGGCCTGGACGAAGCCCAGATGCCCGTCACCGAAGCCTTCGTTTACGGCCAGGTGGATGAAGCCGGCAATGCCAACAGCATCTACGTCGCCATTGACATCAGCCAGGACGGCGAAACCATCGCCACCCGCGGCGGCATGGTGGGCAACCACATCCTGGGCAGCGTGAAGGTCCTGGACCAGGGCACCTTCAAGCTGGATGCCGAAATCAAGGACAACGGCGCCAACGTGGCGGTCACGGTGGAAGCTCAGGGCATGACTGCGCTGGCGACCCTGGATGCTGCTGCCCGTGCCGACGGCGGCATTGACCTGCGCGGCGATATCGCCCTGAACGGCAGCGCCCCGCTGTTCACCGGTTATCTGTCCGTGGTGCCCGGCGCCGAGATCGCTGCTCCCGCTTCCGCGGAAGGCAAGGTCTGCATCGCGCTGGAAGACCTGATGAACAACGACAGCGAAGCCACCCAGAACGCCATGACCGCCCTGCAGAGCGCGGCCATCGTGATCATGGGCAAGGCCATGCAGGTCATGCCCGACGAATTCAACGTCATCATGACCATGGTCAACGGCGGTCAGGCCCAGATGGGTTACTGATCTCCGCGAGAAACCGATTTACGCGCCGCCCGGTTCAGCCGGGCGGCGTTTTTTCGCGCGAAAACGCCGGGCGGGATTGATGTTTCGCCCGGTCTGTGGTATAATGCGTGCAATTCCCATTCGCTGTGCGGAAGCGAAAATGCGAATGATACGCAGAAAGGAGCATCCTTCCTATGAAAAAACTGATTTCGGCGCTGTTGATCCTGGCGGTTCTGCTGTGCAGCGCGCCCGCTCTGGCCAATACGCTGAACACGGACAAAGGCCTTACCGCTGAATTTTTCGTGAACGTGAACAGCAGCGCCGTCATGCAGCTGATCGGCTCGGCTGCGGGCATGGAGGATACGTTCGGCAACGTGCTTTCTATCCTGAACAACCTGAAGATCAAGCTGGCCATGAAGGGCCAGGCCGGGCAGCTGGACGTGAGCCTGAAAAACAAGCAGCTGATCGCCCTGGGCTTCGGGGCGGAAAACGGCGGCTACACCCTGGTGTGCGATCTGCTGCCCGAGTACGCTTTCCATCTGTCTGCCGAAACGCTGCAAAAGATCAATCAGGAGTTGAGCAAATCCATCCCCACTGACATCAATGTGAACGAAGCGGCCAAGGCGCTCCTGCGTCCCCTGGACAACCTGCTCAACGCGGTGTCCCAGAAGGTGGGCGCGCCGGAGAGCGGCTCCTACACCGTGGACGGTATGGAGTTCAACGCCCGCATCCCTGTCGACCTCACAAAGAAGGAAGCCGAGCTGCTGCTGCTGCAGTACGCAAAGGAAGTGGTGGCGGACCCCGCCGCCGAACCCCTGCTCATGCCGCTGTCTGCTTTCTTTGTTACCAATGCCCCCTCCGAGGATGTGGACCTGAAGGAAGCCTTCAACGAAGCCCTTGATTCGATCATCGCCCGCACGGAACAGTACGGCGACGAAACCTCCCTGGATATCGTGATTTACGGCGACGTGAGCGAATACGGCGTCGCGTCGAAAACCTACGCGGAGATCAAGTTCGATTCTTACAACACCGCGTATGTGGGCCAGCTGGACAACTGCTTCGTGCTCAAGGTGGTGGAGAACGATGGGGGCCACCTGCTCAGCATTTCTGTGGACGATACGGAAAAGGGCGCGCTGGCCACGTTCCAGTACAAGGAATACGGCACGGACGTTCTCCTCAAATGCGATATCACCGACCGGGGGGACGGCGGCTTTGAATCCAGGACGGACGTGTATTTCAACGGCAGCGATTCCCTGGGCACGGTGTTCTTCAACGTGTTCTCCGGCGCCAATATTTCCCTGCCCGCCAATTCCAGCGGGAAAACCGTGATCGACTTCGAGGAGCTGGCCTCCGGCTCTTCCCAGGAGCTGCAATCCTTGCTGATAAACGCCCTGCCCACCCTGCTGAGCAAGGCGCAGGACGCCATGCCCGACGAAATGGGCAGCCTGATGCAGATGCTCAATCTCGGCGGTGTCAGCGGGTATTGATCCCGCTCCGCCGGATGATCCCCGCGCCGTTCGTTTTTACGGGCGGCGCGTTCTTGCACAAAGAAAGGAGACGGACATGGCGGATTATCTTTCCCCCCTGGCGGCACCCTTCGCATTTCCCGGGGACGGTCATGGGGTGCTTCTGATCCACGGGTACACGGGATCGCCGGCCCACATGCGCCCCCTGGGGGAGAGGCTGCGCGACGCGGGCTTTTCGGTGCGGGGCATCCTGCTGCCGGGCCACGGAACGTCTCCGGAGGACATGCGGAAGGCATCCTGGCAGGATTGGGTGCTTGCCGCCCGGGAAGCGGCGGGGGAAATGCGGAAAAAATATGCGTTTTTTTCCGTGGCGGGGCTTTCCATGGGCGGGCTTTTATCGCTTCTGATCGCCTCGGAGGGCACGGCGGACGCCTGCGTGTCCATCGCTTCGCCCATGCGGACCCGTCAGCGCTTCCGCAGCCTGGCGCCGCTGCTGGCGGCGGTGTATCCCACGGTGCGCAAGCGGGGAGGGCAGCGGGGCGTGGATGCGGAATACGACGTGGGATACGATAGCTTCCCCACTTCCAGCGTGCATGATCTGAACGTGATCATGCGCCTGGCCCGGCAGGGGCTTCCCCTGATCCGCTGCCCGCTGCTGGCGGTGCAGAGCCGCGGGGACGAAACCGTGACGGAGGACAGCCCGGAGATCATCCTGCGGGAGGCGGGCAGCGAAAAAAAGGCCGCGCTGTGGCTGCAGGACGCGCCCCACGTGTGCACCATTTCCCCGGAAATGGGAAAGATCGCCGACGGCATGATCCGCTTCCTGCGGGAATGCGAGGCGGCCGCGGCGGCGCTAAAAGCGGGAAGCGCGAAGAATTCTTGAAAAACCCTTGTATTTCCTGAAATCCCATGTTATAATAACATTTGGACCGGCAATCGGCCGATCCGCGAAAAGCAAGCGTGATCAGGGCGACCTGAGAGAAAGAAGGGTTTAACGAAGAGTGGGAGCTGCATGGGGGAAAGCGCAGGCGGAACGTGTGTTCCGCGACCCGCGTTTTCCGCGCCGTGCGTGCTGATCCCGCTCTTTGTCTGTTTTTCGGGAAAGGAAAGAGCAAATGCCCGCCAGAAAAAAGGACGACATGCAGCGGATCGAAGGCATCTGTGAAAAGACCGCGGAGGCGCTGGGATACGAGCTTTGCGCCGCCGCCATGGAGAAGGAGCCCACGGGCCGGTATCTGCGGATCTACATCGACACGGAGGGCGGCGTGACCCTGGACGACTGCGAGAAATACCATCGGGCGGTGCAGGGGAAGCTGGAGGAATTCGATTACGATTTCCTGGAGGTGTGCTCCCCGGGGATCGACCGGGTGCTCAGGACGCAGCGGGACGCCGAAAAATGCCGGGGGCTCCTGGTGGAAGCGAAGCTGTACCGCCCCGTGGACGGAAAAAAGACCGTGCAGGGCCTGCTGGAAGGGATGGACGCGGAGAAAGTCACCCTGACGGCGGACGGGGAAACCGTGACGCTGCCCCGCAAGGCGGTGGCTCAGGTGCGTTTGGTGCCGGACCTGAGCGCTCTGGACGAAGAAGAAAGCGAAGAGACAGACGGCTGAAAAGCCTTGAAAAATTTGGAAGGCAGGAGAAAAAGAAAATGGCACGCAAATCAGAAATGTACGAAGCGATCGAAGCCCTGGCCAAGGCCAAGGACATCAGCGTGGAGCAGATCCTGGAGGCGATGGAGGACGGGCTGAAGGCGGCGTACAAGCGGTACGTGAAAAAGAACGCCAACGCCCCCATGAACCTTTCCGTGGTCATTTCCCGGGAAAAGGACGCCCAGATCTTCGCCCGGAAAAAGGTCGTGGAAGAGGTGGAGGACGACAGCCAGCAGATCTCTCTGGCCGAGGCCCGGGAAATCAGCCCCAATTATGAACTGGACGACATCGTGGAAATCGACGTGACGCCCAAGGATTTCGGCCGCGTGGCCGCCCAGACCGCCAAGCAGGTGATGCTGCAGAAGCTGCGGGAAGCGGAGCGGGGCAAGATCTACGACGAGTTCATCGAAAAGGAAAACGAGATCCTCACCGGCATCGTGGAGCGGGTGGACACCAAGGCCGTGTACGTGGAGCTGGGCCGCACCGAGGGCATCCTGGAAAGCGACCAGTTCATGCCCGGGGAGGAATACCGCCCCGGCGACCATATCAAGGTGTACGTGCTGCAGGTGTACCGCGACCGGCACGATCTGAACCGCGCGCCCCAGGTGGCCGTCAGCCGCACCCACGTGGGGCTGGTGAAGCGCCTGTTTGAAATGGAAGTGCCGGAGATCGCCACGGGCGTGGTGCAGATCAAGTCCATCACCCGGGAAGCCGGCAGCCGCACCAAGATGGCCGTGGCTTCCGTGGACGCCATGATCGACCCGGTGGGCGCCTGCGTGGGGCCCCGGGGCAGCCGGGTGGACAAGGTGGTATCCGAACTGAAAAACGAAAAAATCGACATCATCAAATGGAGCGCGGACCCGGCGGAATTCGTGGCCAACGCCCTGAACCCCGCCCACGTGGTCAGCGTGTTCGTATCCGACGCGGAGAAGATCTGCCGCGTGATCGTGCCGGACAACCAGCTCAGCCTGGCCATCGGTAAGGAAGGGCAGAACGCCCGCCTGGCCGCCAAGCTGACGGGATGGAAAATCGATATCAAGTCCCAGACCCAGTACAACGAGCTGATGGGCCAGACCGTGGCGGAATTGCAGATGGGGGACGGCCAGGTGATCGCTGACGAGTACGACGACGGCAGTTTCTCCCAGATCCCCGAGGATATCGAATAAGCAGAGGAAATGCCCATGAAGGAAAAGAAGGTGCCCATGCGGATGTGCGTGGGCTGCCGGGAGATGAAGCCCAAGAAGGAGCTGCTTCGGGTGGTGAGGTCCCCCGAAGGGGACGTGAGCATCGATCCCACGGGCCGGAAAGCCGGGCGCGGGGCGTATGTGTGCCGCAGCGCGGAGTGCATGAAAAAGGCGCTGAAGCAAAAGCAGCTGGAGCGCGCCTTTGAATGTGCCCTGGGGGAAGAGGCCCGCGCGTCGCTGCTGCGGGAGCTGGAAGCCCTGGAGGCCGCGGAATGAAGGAAGTATCCGGGCTGCTGGGCCTCGCCTGCCGCAGCGGGCAGATCACCCTGGGGGCGGATCTGGCCCTTCGGGAGATCCGGGCCGGCCGGGCGGAGGCAGCGCTCATCGACGGGGAAGCGTCGGACGGAACGAAGAAAAAAATCCTGGACGCCTGCGCTTACCGGGGGCTGCCGGCGCATATGCTGCCAGCGGGAGAATTATCCCGGGCCTGCGGAAAAGAAGGCCGGATGGCCGCGGCGCTGAAAAAGGGCGGACTGACCGCAAGGATCCTGGAGCTGCTGAACCGATCCCAAGCGGATTAACGGATAAGATATTTCAATTGACAAGCCATATGGCGGGGGTGCAAGCATCGAATGACCAAAGTGAAACTGGCGGAAGCCACCAAGGAAATCAATCAGCAGGCGGCCACTATGCTGGAGGAGGCGTCGCGGATCCGCAGGAGCCTGGAAAGCGTCCTGTCGGCCCTGCGCCGGCAGGAGAGCGATTTCCAGCGCCGGGAGGAAGAAGAGCGGGAACGCAAGCGCCGGGAAGAGCAGCAGCTGCTGGCCCAGCAGCATACCAAGGCGTGGACCATGCCCGACGAGGAGGAGCCCGAAGCGGCCCCCGCGTCGGAAGCGCCTGCGCCTGCCGCGCCGCAGCCGGAAGCGCCCGCTCCGGCCCCGGAAAAGGCGGAAACGCCCGCCCCGGCCGCGAAAAAGGCAAAGGCCGAGGAGAAGGCGGAAGCGCCCGCTCCGAAGCTGCCTGAGCAGAAGGAGGCGGAGCCCGCGGCGGAAACGCCCGCCGAAAAGCCGGCGGAGGAACAGAAGCCTGCGGAAGCGCCCGCTGCGGCGAAGCCTGCGGAAAAACCCGCCCCGCGGCCCGCTGCCGCCGTATCCCAGGCCTCGCGTCCGGCGCAGCCCGTGCGTCCCGCCGCGCCCGCCCAGGGCGGTCCGCGGCCCCAGGGCCCCTACGGACGGCCCGCCAATCCCCAGGGCCCCTACGGGCGTCCCGCCAATCCTCAGGGTCCCTACGGGCGTCCCGCCAATGCGGGGCAGCAGCCCTATGGGCGGCCCGCGCCCGGCGCTCAGGGCGCCCGTCCCGCGGGCGGCGCTCCCCGGCCCCAGCAGGGCGGCAGCCGGCCTATGGGCGGCGGCCGCAGCCGCGGGCCCGAGCTCACCCCCGTGGTGGAAAAGGAGCGGGTCAGCAATTACGATCCCAATAAAAAGCAGTATATCCGCCAGCACGATCCGGAGCACGTGGCGAAGAATCGCAAGCAGCTGGTGAAGGAATCCTTCAACGGCTACGACGACGATACCGTCCGCGGCGGCAAGAAGGCCCGCACCACCAAGAAGCAGCCTTCCGCCCAGCAGATGATGGCCCCCATCAAGATCGAAAAGGCGTTCATGACCGCCGAAACCATCACCGTCAAGGACCTGACCGAGCGCATCGGCAAGCCCGCGGGCGAGATCCTCAAAAAGCTGCTGATGCTGGGCATCATGAGCAATATCAACAGCGAACTGGATTACGATACGGCGTCGCTGGTCTGCTCCGAATTCGGCGTTGAGCTGGAAATGAAGCTGGATAAGACCGCCGAAGACGTGCTTTCCGAAACCATTCAGGAGGACAGCGAGGACGAATTGCAGCCCCGGCCTCCGGTCATCACCATCATGGGCCACGTGGACCACGGCAAAACGAGCCTGCTGGACTATATCCGCAAGGCCCACGTCACCGCCACGGAAGCCGGCGGCATCACCCAGCACATCGGCGCTTATACCGTGAAGCTGGACGGCCGGCAGATCACCTTCCTGGATACCCCCGGCCACGAGGCCTTCACCGCCATGCGCATGCGCGGCGCCCAGGCCACGGACATCGCCGTGCTCGTGGTGGCCGCGGACGACGGCGTGATGCCCCAGACCATCGAGGCCATCAACCACGCCAAGGCCGCCGGGGTGCCCATCGTGGTAGCCATCAACAAAATGGACAAGGAAGCGGCCAATCCCGACCGCATCATGCAGGACCTGACCAAGTACGATCTGGTGCCGGAAGCCTGGGGCGGCGAGACCATCATGGTGCCCGTCAGCGCCGTGACCGGCCAGGGCGTGGACGAGCTGCTGGAAATGATCCTCCTGCAGGCCGATACCATGGAACTGCGGGCCAATCCCAACCGCATGGCCAAGGGCGTCATTATCGAGGCCAAGCTGGATAAGGCCCGGGGCCCGCTGGCTACGGTGCTGCTGCAGAACGGCACGCTGAAAATCGGCGACAATATCGTGGCCGGCATGGCCGCGGGCCGCGTGCGCGCCATGGTCAACGACCGGGGCGAGCGCGTGCAGAGCGCCGGGCCCTCCACCCCCGTGGAGATCTCCGGCTTCAACGAAGTGCCCTCCGCAGGCGACGAGATGTTCGCCGTGGCGGACGATCACCTCAGTCGCCAGGTGGCCCAGGAGCGCCGCGACAAGCTGAAGGCCGCCCGGAGCAATACGGCCAAGGTGTCCCTGGACAATCTGTTCGCCGGGATCTCCGAGGGCAAGGTGCAGAACCTGAACATCATCATCAAGGCCGACGTGCAGGGCAGCGTGGAGGCGGTGAAGCAGGCGCTGGAGAAGCTGAGCAACGACGAAGTGAAGGTCCGCGTGCTGCATTCCGCCGTGGGCGCCGTCACCCAGGACGACGTGAACCTGGCCTCCGCCTTCAACGCCATCATCATCGGCTTCAACATCCGTCCGGACGCCACCGCCCGGGACGCCGCCGAGAAGGAAGGCGTGGATATCCGGCTGTACCGCATCATCTATCAGGCCATCGAGGACATCGAAAAGGCCATGAAGGGCCTGCTGGCGCCGGAATTCAAGGAAAGCCTGCTGGGCCACGCCCAGGTGCGCAATACCTTCAAGATCACCGGCGCGGGCACCATCGCCGGCTGCTACGTCACCGACGGCAAGGTGCAGCGCAACGCCAGTGTGCGCCTGCTGCGGGACAACGTGGTGGTGTTCGAGGGCAAGCTCTCTTCCCTGCGCCGCTTCAAGGACGACGTGCGCGAGGTGGCCAGCGGCTACGAGTGCGGCATCGGCCTTGAGAACTACAACGACGTCAAGGAAGGCGACGTCATCGAGTGCTTCGTGATGGAAGAAGTGGAAAGATAAGCGCCGGGACAGGCGGAGGGGCCTTTCTTTCGTAAAGAAGAAGGGCCCTTCCGCACCCCGAAGGAAAACCGGCTGAGGAAGCATGCTTTCAGATCGGACGGCTTTCTTCCGGAATCGCGCGGGGATCTGTTTCCTGAATGGCGCTCCTGATAGCAGAAAGAAAGGAAAAACCAGTGAGCAGTTTTCGCATCGACAGGATCTCGGAGGAGGTGCGCCACGCCATCGACGCCATCATCCGGGAAATGAACGATCCGCGGATCACCGGCACCTACGCCGTGACCCGGGCGGACGTGACCAGGGATCTGAGGTACTGCAAGGTGTACGTCAGCGTCCTGGAGGACGACAAGGCGGACGAAATGGTGAAAACCCTCAAGAAAGCCGCCGGTTACATCCGCCGGGAGCTGGGGGCGCGGGTGGACCTGCGCTACACCCCGGAGCTTTTGTTTGAACGGGACCGCAACATCGCCTACGGCGTGCATATCGCCCAGGTGCTCAGGGAAGTGGCCCCCAAGGAGGATACGCAAGAAAATGCAGACTGACACCTGCGAAAACGATATGCTGTCCGCGCTCCAGGGTGCGAACAGCATCTTGTTATGTACCCATGCCGCGCCGGACGGCGACGCGGTGGGCTCGCTGCTGGCCATGGGGCGGACGCTGGAAAGAATGGGCAAGAAAACAGCGATGTGCTGCGCCGATCCCATGCCCGGACTGTACGGCTTTCTCTGGGGCGCGGACCGGGTGGCGAGCGCGGAGGAGATCCGGGAGGAACGCTTTGATCTGGGGCTGGCCCTGGACTGCGCCAGCATTGAACGGCTGGGCGGATGCGCGGAGCCGTTTTTTCGCTGCCCACTCACGCTGCAGCTGGATCATCACGGGGACAACGAGGGCTACGCCCGGATGAACCTGATCGACGGGGACGCCTCCGCCGCCGGGTGCCTGGTGTGGCGGATGATGAAAAAGCTGGGCGTCCGTCCGGACAGTGAAACGGCGGAATGCCTGTATTGCGCCGTCAGCACGGACACGGGCAATTTCCGTTTCCCCAATACCACCCCGGAGGCCTTTTCCATGATGGAGGAATTGATGGACGCGGGGCTGGAGCTTTCCAAGGTGGCCCGGACGGTGCATCAGATCCGGGAGATCCCGGCGGCGCGGCTGCTGGGACGGGCGCTGGATTCCCTGCGCTTTTTTGCCGGCGGACGGGGCGCGTGCATGCGCTTGACCACGGCGGATTACCGGGCGGCGGAGGCGCTGCCGGAGCACAACACCGGCATCGTCAATTACGCCCTGGACCTGCCGGGGGTGGAAATGGCGTTCCTGGCGGAGGAAAGGGAAGGCGAATGCAAGGCCAGCCTGCGGGCGGTGAGCCCCCGGAACGTGCAGCAGATCGCAAAGCGCTTCGGCGGCGGCGGCCACGCGCTGGCGGCGGGCATGCGGTATAAGGGCACGCTGGAGGAAATGGAAACGGCGCTGGAAAAGGAAATGACGGCGGCGCTTTTGCGGGAGGACGCATGAACGGCTTTCTAAACCTGCTCAAGCCCCCGGGCATGTCCTCCGGGGCCTGCGCGGCGGTGGTCAAGCGCCTGACCGGCGAACGGGTGGGCCACGCCGGCACCCTGGACCCGGAAGCGGCGGGGGTGCTGCCGATCATGGTGGGCAGGGCCACCAGGCTGCTGGACCACCTGCCGGACAAAAGCAAATCCTACGTGGCGCAGATCGCCTTTTCCGGGGCCACGGACACCCAGGACGCCCAGGGAAAAGTGATCGAAGCAGCCGTGCGGGTGCCGGAAAGGGAGGAGATCGAAAAGGCGCTGGGCGCCTTCCGGGGCGTGATCCTGCAGCGGCCCCCGGCCTATTCGGCGCTCAAGCAGAACGGCGTGCCCCTATACGCCCTGGCTCGGAAGGGGCAGGCGGTGGAAACCAAGGCAAGAGAAACGGAGATCCGTTCCCTGGAGCTGGGGGAGAAGACGGGGCCGGACGGGTATATGCTGCAGGTGGACTGCGGCAGCGGCACCTACATCCGCACCCTTTGCCACGATATCGGCCAGGCCCTGGGCGCGCCGGCCCACATGCGTTTTCTGCTGCGCACCCGGCACGGCGCCTTTTCCATAACGGACAGCGTGACGATAGAGGAAACCGAGCAGGCGGCGGAAGATGGGCGGCTGGAAAAGCTGCTCCTGCCGCTGGATTGGCCGCTGCAGGCGCTGCCGCGGATCGTGCTGCCGGAAAAATTTGTGAAGGCCGGCCGGAACGGGGGCAAGCTGCCCGCCGGGCTGAGCCCGGAACTGCGGGACGGGGAAAAATGCCGGGTCTATGACAATGACGCGCTGCTGGGCATCGTGCACCGGGACGGGGACGTGCTGCGGTTCGACGTGGGGCTGACGGGAGGAAGCGAAGGATGACGGAAAGGCTGAAGGAGATCCGCTGCTTCCTGCTGGATATGGACGGCACCTTTTATTTGGGGGACCGGCTGATCGAAGGCTCTCTGGAATTTTTGCAGAAGCTGCACGATACCGGCCGCCAGTGCCTGTTTTTGACCAATAATTCGTCCAAATCCGCGTCGTTTTACGTGGAAAAGCTGAAAAAAATGGGCGTGCCGGAGGAATTCCGCCGGGTGCTCACCAGCGGGCAGGCGGCGGCGCGGTACGTGACGGCGCGTTTCCCGGGAAAGAAGGCGTTCCTGCTGGCCAACCGCATCGAAACTGCGGAAATGGAGGCCCTGGGCGTCGAAACCGACCGGGAGCATCCCGATTACGTGCTGATCGCCTTTGATACCGAGCTGGATTACAAAAAAATGACCGCCCTGTGCGATCATGTGCGCGCCGGGCTGCCCTATATCGCCACGCATCCGGATTTCAACTGCCCCACGGAAACGGGGTTCATTCCCGACATCGGGGCCACCATCGCCTATGTGAAGGCCAGCACGGGCCGGGAGCCGGACGTGATCATCGGCAAGCCTTACGGGGGCATCGTGGAGGAAACGCTGCGGGTGACGGGCCTGAAAAAGGAAGAAATGGCCATGGTGGGGGACCGGCTGTACACCGATATCGCCACGGGCAGGAACTTCGGGATGCTGAGCATCCTGGTGATGAGCGGGGAAACCACGCAGGAAATGCTGCGCGGATCTCAGATCCGGCCGGATCTTGTGTTTGACCGGCTGAGGGACATGATCCCCCTGCTGTAAGGAGAGGAAATGAACAGACACGTGCGCCGGGCGCTGATCGCCGCCGTATGGATCGGGCTGTGGCAGGGGCTCACGCTGATGGTGGGCCTGCCCAAGCTGCTGCCTGGGCCGGCTGACACGCTGCGGGCATGGATCGCGCTGGCGGGAACGGGGAAATTCTGGCTGAGCGTGGGCATGACCCTGCTTCGGGTAGCGGCGGGATACCTTTGCGCGGTGGGGGCGGGAATCCTGCTTTCGGCGCTGTGCTGGCGCTTCCGGGCGGCGGAGGAATTCCTGTCCCCGGTCCGGTCGGTGATCCGGGCCACGCCGGTGGCGTCCATCATCATCCTGGTGTATCTGTGGATCGCCAAGGGCCGGGTGCCGGTGTTCATTTCTTTCCTGATGGTGCTGCCCATCGTGTGGACGGGGGTGCAGGAGGCGCTGGCCGGCGTGGACCCGCAACTGAAGGAAATGTGCCGGGCGTACCGGTTCACGAAAAAGCAGACGGCGCGGTATCTGTATCTCCCCGCCGTGCGCCCCGCCCTCACCGCCGCCTGCGTGAACGGGCTGGGCTTCGCGTGGAAATCCGGCATCGCGGCGGAGGTGATCGCCACGCCCGATCTGTCCGTGGGCAAGTATCTCAACGACGCCAAGGTGTATCTGGAGGCGGCGGACCTGTTCGCCTGGACGCTGACGGTGGTGCTGCTTTCGATGACGCTGGAAAGAATGCTGAAGGCCGTGATGCGCAGGAAGGGGGAAAAAGCGTGATCCGCGTGGAGGACGTATCCTTTTCCTATTCCGGCAAGCCGGTGTTTTCGCATCTGGATCTGACGCTGCCGGATACGGGGACCGTGGCGCTGATGGCCCCCTCCGGGTACGGGAAAACGACCCTGCTAAGGCTGCTGGCCGGGCTGGAAACGCCGGCATCGGGCAGGATCACGGGCCTGGAAAACCGAAAAACCGCTTTCCTGTTCCAGGAGGACCGGCTGCTGCCCTGGCTGACGGCTGAAAAAAATATCGCCCTGGTCAGCGGTGCTGAAAGGGCGGCATACTGGCTGGAAAAAATGGAGATCGACGGCGGGCAGTATCCCCGGGAAATGAGCGGGGGCATGCAGCGCCGGGTGGCCCTGGCGCGGGCGATGGCCTTCGGCGGGGACGTGCTGCTGCTGGACGAGCCCTTCAAGGGCCTGGACGAAGCGCTGCGGGGCCGGATCGCCGGGCGCATCCGAGATGTCTTCCCCCTGACGGTATTGGCCGTCCACGACCCGGAGGAGGCGGTGCTGATGGGCGCGCAGATCCTGCGGCTGGATGCAGGGCGGAACGGCTGACCGACCAAAAGAAAAATCCCCGGATCAGGCACGGTCCGGGGATTTTGCCATGGCTCTGCCGTTCACCGTTTCAAAGCCGTATTTTTCATACAGCCCATGGGCGTCCCTGGTGAACAGGAAGCCCCGGAGATCGGCGTACTCCGGCAGCGAAACGATATGGGAAACCAGCGCTTTGCCCAGGCCCTGACGCCGGTACGCCCCGTCGATGACCACGTCGCACAAATAGTAGGCGGTGGCGTGATCGGTGATCACCCGGGCGAAGCCGATCAGCCTGTTTTCCTCCGCCGGAAAGACGCCGTAGCAGCATGAATTGCGCATGGACGCTTCGATTTTTTCCAGGGAACGTTTTTCCGCCCAATACGTGGTGCCCAGCAGCCTTTGCACTTCTTCCGGGCGGATCTGCCCCGCGCCGTCGACGATCCTATATTCCATCTTCATCCTCCCGGCGGGTCATTGGGCGTCCGCCACGTCCACGAAGGTGGGAACGTGGTGGACGGCGGGCAGGTAAATATCAAGAAAATCCCGCATGGAAAGGCGGATGGAGGCCGTGTTCACGCAGGGATGGCAGCCCAGCTGCTGCGCGGAGAGCAACGCCCGGTCCATGATCAGGCGCACGTCCCGGGCGCTTTCAAACAGCAATCCCATGGGGGACACCGCGCCGGGGGAAATGTGCAGCAGGCGGCGCATATCCTCCGGCGTGCCGAAGGACAGGCGGGACACCCCCAGCTGCTTGGAAATATCCTTGGTTTTGAAGGATTTCGTCTCCTGGATCATCAGCAGGTAAAAAACGGTTTTCTGCTGATTGCACAGGAACAGGTTTTTGCAGATCTCGCCGCCCAGGGCGCGGTCGATGGCCTGGCAGTCCTCCATGGTGGCCACCGGCGGATGGTCGATGCGGAAAAAGGGGATGCCCAGATCCGTGAGCAGCCGGTATACGGCGGTTTCGGCTTCGCCCCGGGGAGACTGCGGCGCGCCGGGGAGCAGGGTGTATACGGCGTCGTCCATGGAGGCACCTCCAAAAAGATTTTTCTGCATTATACCGCCCCGGCAGGAAGGAAGCAAGCCCCGGACGGCGAAAAGAACAATAAAAGGATCGTTTTTCCGCAAAGACTGGAAAAAGATGCAAGAAAAACGAGGACAGGAACGTTGTATCGGTGAAAACCCACAGAGAGGAGAAAAAACGATGAAACGTATCATTTCTTTGGCGATGGTCCTGGCGCTGCTGTGCGCCTGCATGCCCGTACTGGCCGACGACGGCGAAGCGGTGAACCCCTACAGCATGGGCCCGGGCTCCACGCTGCTGGTATCCTTGACCCACAACTGCACCCACACCGGCATCATGCTGCCCGAGGTGTTCAGCCCGTACCAGACCACGTACCTGCTGACGGTGGGCTATAACGTGACCCGTCCCCGCTTTACCCCCACGGCCGCGGACCCCAACGCCGTCATCACCGTGAACGGCCAGGTGGTGCGCAGCGGCCAGGATTCCAATTACCTCACCCTGCCGGAGGACAACAAGCCCCAGGTGGCGCAGATCGTGGTGACCAACGGCAGCGCGTCCACCACCTACACCATCTTCATGCAGCGCCGGCCGGATGAAAGGCGCACCCGCGTGTCCGCCGGCTACATCAACAACATCTACTTGGACGGCAATACCTGGATGATCGACGCCGACCTGGTCACCATCAAGTACAGCGGCGAGGACTATACCAGCGGCAACCTGTCCACGTTCTCCAACAGCTCCGTGGATCATTACCGCTACGCTGTGAACCCCAACTGCATCCTGTATTACGGCACCAAGCAGGACTGCCACCGCAGCGTGAACCTGGTGGATTTCATGAACAACTACCAGAACTACGGCAGCAACCTGTACACCCTCGTCTACATCCGGGATCAGATCGTGGCCGTGGTGCCTTACGGCGCGGACTACTGATACCGCGCGAAAAGCCGCCTGAAGCGCAATGCTCCGGGCGGCTTTTTTGATGCGGAGAATCAGCAGGTTACGCCTTGCTTCCTCTCCCGGGCGCGGCGTTTGGCGTCGGCCTTGGGGTTGATCATACGCCCCTGGCGCACGGATCTGCAGAATGGCTTCAGCGCGCAGTTTTCGCAGTCCGGCTTCTGGCTGTGGCACACCCGGCGGCCGTGATGGATCAGCCAGTGATGCGCCTGGCTCCAGTCCGATTCCGGGATCAGGGCCATGAGCTGCCTCTCCGTTTCCTCCACCGTCCGGGCGTCGGAAAGCCCCAGGCGGTTGGCCACCCGGAACACGTGGGTGTCCACCGGGATGGCGGCTTTGCCAAAGGAAAAGGCCAGCACCACGTTGGCGGTCTTTCTGCCCACGCCGGGGAGCTGCGTCAATTCCTCCAGGGTATCGGGCACCTGCCCGCCGAAGCGCTCCACGATCATGCGGCTGGCGTTGACGATGCTGACGGCCTTGCTTTTGAACCCGCAGGACCTGACGTAGGGGTAGATTTCCTCCGGCTCCGCCTTCGCCATGGCGAAAGCGTCCGGATAATCCCGGAACAGGGCGGGGGTGACCGTATTCACCCGGGCGTCGGTGCACTGGGCGGCCAGGATGGTGGCCACCAGAGTCTCAAAGGGATTCGTGAAGTGCAGCTCCGGCCCGGCGTTGGGGTACAATTCGGATAAGCCCTTCAGGATGGCTTGCTGATCGTTTGTCATGGCGCGGCCTCTTCCCGTTCGGTATCGTTCAGCCGTTGAATGTCCGCGGACAGGCATTCGTCGGTGTGCTTGTCGGTGACGATGACGCCGGAACCGATGAGGACGAGGGCGTCGTCGCCGTTGGCGGGGGATTTGGAATAGCCCCGCACCAGATCCATCGTATAGTCGGTTTCCTTCTGTTTGTACAGGACGGTGGAGCCTTCCTTCTCCCGGAACCGATCCCAATTCACGCGGTAAACGCACACCTCATAGGTCATTTCCCGCTGGAATGCCCGGGAGCGGGCGCTCTGGATCACGGTGACCAGGTCTTCTTCCTTTTCGCCCAGTTTCTCCGCCGCAACGGCGTTCATTTGATTGTTGCGCTGCAGGCGCTCCGCTTGAGTGTAGTTCGCGCTGAAGGATTTGTGGTTGTAATCGTAGATCACATAACCTGCCGAAGCGCATACGCAAACCGCGAACAGCGCGGCCAGCAGAACGATGTGACGCTTTTTGAGCGTCAGCCGATCCACCAGGCTGCGGACGTAGTTCAGCGGCCTGACCGCCGGCACCGCCGCCCGCAGGAAGATCACCAGCATGATGGCCTCGATGGGCAGCATGATCACGTTCTTGGCCAGGCGCATGCCGTCGAAGAAGGGATAGAGGGTGCTCTTTCCCTGAAAAGCATAATATCCCCGCATGATGGGCGTCTGCAAAAGGAGATTTACAAAGAAATTGATGCAGAATTTGGAAAGGAACACCCGGGTGACGGTGATATCCGCCCGGTAAAGGAACAGGGCGAAGATCACGGAACTGGCGACCTCAGTGAGAATGAAAGGCGGATAATAGGGGCCGCCGGAAGGATTGGAGATCAAATACCCGAGAAAATCCGATACGCAGGCGGCGGGCGCGGCCAACACGGGGCCGAAAACCATCGCCCCGAATGCGTTTGCCAGGAAGGCGAAGCTGATGTTCAGATCCGCTCCCAGGGGGATCACCGCCAGCTTCATCACCGAACGAATGCCGATCATCAGCGCGGCGAACACCAGCATGCGGGTATCCTTGAGCTCGGCTGCCGCCTGAACCCAGTAGGCCTTGGAAAAAGGCGATTTATACAGCGTTCTATCCAGGGAAACAGCATTTTTCTGCATGAAAAAAGCCTCCTTACAGAATCCGTCCCGATCCGCAGAGGCTGCGCCTGGCCTGATCTCCCGTGCCGCGCTTTCGCATCATCGGCAAAAGCACGTTTTCCTGCAGCGGGATGCGCCGCAGGCACCGCGCCGGGAAACCCGGCTTCGTCTCATGGCAACTCCCCGTCCATGAGCACTTGACGCGCCTGCCGCTACTCTGCGTACGAATCAAGCGCATTGTAGCATGAAGCGAAGAAAAACGCAAGGGAAAAACAAATCGCGTGCATTTTTCCGGGCGTTCCTGCGGCGCGTTTCAGGCAATGAAAATCATAAGGCCAGGCGGTGAAAAGCATCTCCCGCCAGCGTTTTCCATGTGAAAACGCCGTTTTCAAACGTCATATAGCTCCTGGAGGAGCCGTTTTTGGGGATGGAAACGGAGCCGGGGTTCAGCCACAGGCAGCCGTCCCGGTCCTCCCAGGCGGGCACGTGGGTGTGGCCGTACAGCAGCACGTCGCCCCGGCGCAGGGGAGGCGGACTGTCCGGGCCGAGGGCATGGCCGTGGCAGGCGTACAGCGCGGCGCCGGAGAGCGACAGCAGGGCGTATTCCGCCAGGATGGGGAACCGCAGCATCATCTGGTCCACCTCGGCGTCGCAGTTGCCCCGGATGCAGAGGATCCCGTCCCGGCGCTGGTTCAGCATTTCTGCCGTCCGGCGGGGGTCGTATCCCTCCGGCAGATCGTTCCTGGGGCCGTGATAGAGCAGATCCCCCAGGAGCAGCAGCCGGTCCGCCCGTTCCCGGTCCCAGGCCCGCATAAGCGATTGGCAGAAGACGGCGGAGCCGTGGATATCGGATGCGATCAGCAGCTTCATTCGGCACCTCGCGCTGTGTTGACGGATTCCAGCAGGCGCTGCACATTCCCGAAATACTGTTCCACTTCTTCGTCTGTCAGCTTCATATGGCTTTGCAGCATGGATACGATTTTCACCGGCCGCATCCGGGCGTAGTACTTTACCGCGTCCACGTTCTGCCGCCAGGCCTTCATGGTGACGTGCTTCCAGCGGGTCAGGTGCCGGGGCAGCAGGATTTCCATGGTTTCCTCCCAGGGCAGGAAATGGCTTTCCACATAAGGCCACTGGAAGGATTGTTCCAGCACCTCCGCAAAGCGGGCGAGGAACCTTGCGCGCATTTCCGGCACGTTCAGCAGCGCGGCCAGGGGCTCGTGCCGGAAGCCCTGCACCTTGTCGTTCACTTTCTTGATGTAGTAATTCATGGGCCCCTTGTCCATGGACAAAAAGCCGGCCTCCACGTCGAAAAGCAGGTATTTCCATTTGCCTCCCGGCACCCGGTAGACCCGCACGTTGGTGAAATCGTTGTTGCCGATGATGATTTCAAAGGCGGCGTGGGTAAACAGGCTTTCCGTATCCAGGCGGTCCAGGACGTACTGCAGGTTTTCAGGATCGTTCAGGTCCTTGGTTTTGCAGAAATCGCACAGGGAGAGCCAGTCGGCGTTGTCGCCGTTATTGACGAATTCGTCCCGGCCGGTGCGGGCCAGCAGGTCGATCCGGTCGATCTCCTTTTCGTCGGTCACGCCCTCCCATTGGGCCACGAAATGCTTGTTGATCTTTTCCCGCAGATTGTAATGCCCCCAGTATTTGCCGTTGATGTATACCTCGATGGCCAGCGCGTCCTGATAGCAGATGTCCAGGGGCTCCGCCAGGGAGGAGATCACCGCGTCCCGGATGCGGGTGGAAAAGGCGTCGGAATTGGCGCCGCGCAGCAGGAGGGATTTATAGCTTTCATAGCTCCGGTGGGGGAAGGGATTGAAATAAAACCGGTCCGGCCCGTAGGCTTTGCGGGCGAATACGGCGATGGATTTCTGGTTGTTCTGCCGGGCGGAATGGCCCGCGGTGGTGAAGGTGCCCAGCTGATTGATCTCACATGTCCCGTCGGCGGCGTAGTACTCCATGTTGGCGGGGTATTCCCAGTCGTGCTCGTAATTGGGATAGCTCTTGCTTTTGCCCGTCACCAAAAGGCCCGTGCTCTGATCGAAGAGGTATTTTTCGTCCGTCACCAGGCACACCGCGGGCACGGGATGGTCCTGCCCGATCAGGTAGGTGGCGGACACGGTTTCGGAGGGCACCAGGTTTTCCCCGAAGGCCCGCACCCGGAAAACGCCGGTTTTCTGGAACGCGACGCCCTCCGGCGGCAGGAGCTTGGATTTTTCCGTGGGGGTGGAGCCGTCCAGGGTGTAGCGCAGGGAGAGCCCCTCCTCCGCCGTCGCCCCGACGGTGATCCGGCCGTCGTAGAACCCGCCCGGCAGCGTCAGCGCCGGCAGCGCCGCCCGGGCGGGATACGCCTGGGCCGGGTTCTTTTTCCCCGGCGTGGCCTGGGCGAAGAAGCCGTACTCCCCGCCGCCCGACGGCAGGCCCCAGGAGACGTTTCCGTACTGGGCGGGGAATTTGAGGGAAACAATCTCCGTTTCTCCGTCCCGGTCCGTCAGGATCACTTTATCGCCGGAGGAGGACAGCTTGAAATTGGCGTAATACACGCCGTTTTTGCCGGGGTTTACGTCCTCGCCGGTGCAGTAAACCAGCAGGTATTCCCCGCGCTTCAAAGCTGTTTTTTCTGGAAAGGCCCATTTGGTGGGGTTCTTTTTGCTGTCGGAAAGGTAGCAGCCGCTCAGGTCCACGGTCTTTTCCCCGGCGTTGTACAATTCCACCCAGTCGTAGGCTTCGCCGTTGATATACACGCCGTTGGAAGCCATCACCTCCGTGACCGCGATCTCCGCGCAGGCGGGGGCGGACAGGAGCAGGAGAAGCAAAAACGGAAGCAGGAATTTTTTCATAATCGCCGTCCTGTTTTTACAGTAGGGGTGCGTAAGGGTTCGGGTTCTTTTTCTTTTTGTCCGGGTCGATGAATTCCACTTCCATCCGGTCGAAGGGAACGGATTCCATGAAATGCTCCGGCAGGAACCGGGCCTGATTGAACTGCTCCCAGTCCCTCTCGTGCCGGGCGAGGATCAGCGGCCGGGGCATATCCAGCTGGCGGCAGGCGGCGTCCAGCGCGGATTGCCATTCCCCGTGGGCGCAGTCCACGGTGGCGTCCCGGAGGATGTGGTTCTTGTGCATCAGGCGCACCCAGATGCCGGTGGCCATGGGCATCATCTCCTTATCGGTTTATTATGGCATAGAACGCCCCCGATTTCAAGGGAAAAAACGCGAAAGATGCCCCTTCACAAATGCGAACATATGTGCTATAATGGGCCGTACCCGATTGAAATGACGGAGGCGGACATGGAGGATAAAATCATTGTCCGGGGCGCCCGGGAGCACAACCTGAAAAACGTGGACCTGACGATCCCCCGGGACAAGCTGGTGGTATTCACGGGGCTGAGCGGATCGGGCAAATCCTCTCTGGCCTTCGATACGATATACGCCGAGGGGCAGCGCCGCTATGTGGAAAGCATGAGCAGCTATGCCCGGATGTTTTTGGGCCAGATGGACAAGCCGGACGTGGACGGCATCGAGGGCCTTTCGCCCGCCATTTCCATCGACCAGAAAACCACCGCCCGAAACCCCCGGTCCACGGTGGGCACGGTGACGGAGATCCACGATTACCTGCGGCTTTTATACGCCAGGACGGGCTTGCCCCACTGCCCCAAATGCGGCAGGGAAATCAGGCAGCAGACGGTGGACCAGATGGTGGACGCCGTGGAGGCCCTGCCGGAGGGCACGAGGATCCAGATCCTGGCTCCGGTGGTGCGTCAGCGCAAGGGCGAGCATGTGAAGCTGATGGAGGACGCGCTGAAAAGCGGGTTCGTCCGGGCGCGGATCGACGGGGAAATGTACGAATTGGACGACGCGCCGCCCCTGGACAAGCAGAAGAAGCATCAGATCGATCTGGTGGTGGACCGGCTGGTGGTGCGCCCGGGCATCCAGCAGCGGCTGACCGACAGCCTGGAGACCGCCATGAAGCAGTCCGGCGGGCTGGCCTGCGTGCTGGTTTCCCCGGACGATAAGGAAATGATGTTTTCCCAGAATTACGCCTGCCCGGACTGCGGCGTGAACATCGAGGAGCTGGCCCCCCGGATGTTCTCCTTCAACAATCCCTACGGGGCGTGCCCTCACTGCTCCGGCCTGGGGGAAACCATGAAGGTCAGCGCCGATCTGGTGGTGCCGGACGCGGACAAATCCCTGAACGAAGGGGCCGTCAGCTGCATGGGCTGGAACAGCGGGGACGTGGGCTCCACCGCCCACAGCATGTTCAAGGCCATGGCGGATTTTTACGGCTTTTCCATGGATACGCCCTTCCGGGCGCTGCCGGAGGAGATCAAAGAAAAGATCCTTTACGGTACCGGGGCGCAGAAGCTGAAAATCGTGTTTGAAACGGGCACTTACCAGACCACCTTCGAGGGGGTGATCCCCTCCCTGGAGCGCCGCTATCAGGAGACCCAGAGCGAGGGCATGAAGGCCGCGTACGAGGAATACATGGCCCACGAGACCTGCCCCATCTGCAAGGGGCGGCGGCTGAAGCCCGAGGCCCTGGCCGTCACCGTGGGGGGCAGGAACATCGCGGAAATCAGCGAATGGAACATCCGCAAGACCCGGGATTTCCTCGGGCAGCTGAAGCAATCCGAAAAGGAGCGGATGATCGCCGCGCCCATCCTGCGGGAGGTGAACGCGCGCCTGGGCTTCCTGTGCGACGTGGGGCTGGATTATCTGACGCTGTCCCGGGCGGCGGCCACGCTGTCCGGGGGCGAGGCCCAGCGCATCCGTCTGGCCACCCAGATCGGCAGCGGCCTGGTAGGAGTGCTCTATATCCTGGACGAGCCCAGCATCGGCCTGCACCAGCGGGACAACGCCCGGCTGCTCCGGACGCTGCGCCGTCTGCAGCAGCTGGGCAACACCCTGATCGTGGTGGAGCACGACGAGGAAACGCTGCGCAGCGCGGATTACCTGGTGGATATCGGCCCCGGAGCCGGGGAGCACGGGGGCCGGATCGTGGCCCAGGGTACGGTGGAGGACGTGATGAACGCCCCGGAATCCATTACCGGCAAATACCTGAGCGGCAAAATGCGCATCCCGGTGCCCAAAGCCCGCCGCACGCCCCAGGGGTGGCTGACGGTGCGGGGCGCCCGTGAGCATAACCTGAAAAATATCGACGTCAGCTTCCCCCTGGGGGTGTTCTGCTGCGTCACGGGGGTCAGCGGCAGCGGGAAAAGCAGCCTGGTGAACGCCATCCTGTATACCGCCCTGGCCCATCAGCTCAACCGCGCCCGCCCCCGGAAGGCGGATTACGACCGCATCGAGGGCGTGGAGCAGCTGGACAAGATCATCAATATCGACCAGTCGCCCATCGGGCGCTCTCCCCGGAGCAACCCGGCCACCTATACCGGGCTGTTCGACCTGATCCGTAAGGTGTTCGCTCAGCTGACCGAGGCCAAGATCCGGGGCTATAAGGAGAACCGCTTCTCTTTCAATGTGAAGGGCGGCCGGTGCGAGGCCTGCTCGGGGGACGGGCTGCTGAAGATCGAAATGCACTTCATGGCGGATATTTACGTGCCCTGCGAGGTGTGCCGCGGGAAAAGGTACAACCGGGAAACGCTGGAGGTCAAATACAAGGGGCTGTCCATCGCCGACGTGCTGGATCTGACGGTGGAGGAGGCCATGGGTGTTTTCGAGGCGCATCCCGCCGTGATGCAGAAACTGCGCACGCTGTACGACGTGGGCCTGGGCTACATGAAGCTGGGCCAGCCCAGCACCACCCTGTCCGGGGGCGAGGCCCAGCGGGTGAAGCTGGCCACGGAGCTGAGCCGCCGGGCCACGGGAAAGACCCTGGTGCTCCTGGATGAGCCTACCACCGGGCTGCACATGGACGATGTGAGCCGGCTGGTAAAGGTGCTGCAGCAGCTGACGGATCAGGGCAACACCGTGCTGGTGATCGAGCACAACCTGGATATCATCAAGACCGCCGACTATATCATCGACCTGGGTCCCGAAGGGGGAGACGCCGGCGGTACGGTGATCGCGGCGGGGACGCCGGAGGAGATCGCCGGCGTGAAGGCAAGCTATACCGGACAGTTTTTGAAGGGAGTATTGAAATGAGCGGGATCGTACGGAAAGACATCAACGAGGGCTTCGCCCATTCCGGCATCGTGAAGGCGGGGGATTACTATTTCCTGTCCTACTGCGTGGGCAACGTGGGCGGCACGGTGGAGGAGCAGATAAACGGCGCCTTTGACGAGATGGAAAGGCGGCTCGCTCTGTTCGGGCTGACGCTTGAAAACGTGGTGCAGATGGATTGCCTGTTCCGGGACGTATGGAACATCCCGGTGATGGAAAAGGTCATTCACGAGCGCTTCGGCGGGCATTATCCCGCCCGGAAATCCATCCAGACCAATTTCGCCCATGTGGGCGGACCGGATGGCTTACAGTTCCAAGCGGACGCGATCGCCTTTAAGTAACTTCGCACGCCTCTCACCGGGGAGGCGTGCTTCTTTTCTATATTTCCTGGCGGCCGCTTTCTCGGCCCATTCGGGCCGAGCGCGACGGGAAGACTTCGCACGCCTCTCACCCGTTTTGCCCCGTGCCTATCGCTTCGCTTGCGCACGGGTTTCGGGCGGCGATCCAGAAGGATCGCTTCGCCCTCAGCCGCCTATGGCGGCGCTGCCGGGGGCGCACTTCTTTTCTATAATTCCTGGCGGCCGCTTTCTCGGCCCATTCGGGCCGAGCGCGACAATTAAAACCTCCCCCTTTAGGGGAGGTGTCCCGAAGGGACGGAGAGGGGACTTCTTATTTCATAATTCTTAGCGGTCGTTTCCTTGGCCCATTCGGGCTGAGCGCGACAATTAAAAAAACCTTCCCCTTCGGGGGAGGTGCCCCGGAGGGGCGGAGAGGGGCTTTTGCGTCAAAAGCCGCCTCCCGCTTTTCTTTTTTCGTTTCTTACCGGTTCGGGGTCAGGGGAGCGCCGGGCTGGGGGAAGGCGCTGTCGGAAAAGTACACCACGCCGTTATCGCCTTCGTAGACGTAATCGTAGGCGGTGGAGACCTTGACGTGGGAGCCGTCGGACAGCGTGTAGTCGTTCTGATCAAAGATGTAATCGGTAAAGCGCTCGTCGTCGTAGGTTTCATCCGAGCCGGTGGCGGTGCTCAGGACGGCGCGGCTGTATTTGTAGCCGGAGGGCATCCGTGAATCCACGATGATCTGACGCAGCTCCTCGCTCAGGCGCTGGTTGGCAGCGATGAACTGGTCGCTGACGGTGGTGTTTTCCATGAAGATCTCAAAGGCGGGATAAACGCTGTCAAACTCCGCTACGGGGCAGGAGAGCACATAGGTGCACAGGGGGCTCCATAGGATTTCCTCTTCCTTCAGCGTGCCTTCCAGCAGGGCCATGGTGGAGGTGGTCTGGGTGGCTTCGATCACGGTGCCCACCACGAAGAAATAGGGCTCGCCGTTCACTTCGCCGCTGAATGCGCAGATATCTCCGTTGACGGAAACGCTGTCGATGTTCAGGCCCACCAGCTCGGGATGGCCGGCGCAAAGGGCGTTGTATTTATCCTCGGCGTTTTTCTGGAACAGGGGCTGATAAGCGGACAGATCCTTGGATCCGATATAGGTGATTTCCGTGCCGGGGTACATGCCGGTCAGGTAGGCATAGGCGTAGGCGTTGGGCTGGGGGAACTGGGCCATGGGGGTCATGGTCATGGTATCGTAGCCGCCGTTCTCCTGCGTCCGGAAAGGCCTGCCGCCCTTGGTGGAGGATACGATTTCCAGGAAAGCGCTGGGGGATTCGTACACCATGGAGGTCCGCCCGTCCGGGGATTTGGCGATGACGGTCAGGCCCAGGGGCGCGGTGAAGCTGCGGGTGTCGCCGCAGATGTCCGGATAGGGCGTGATGCTGTAGCCCGCGGGCGCCGCGCATTGGGCAAGGCGCATGTCTTCATACCGTACATGCTTGAAGGACACGGCGACGGCGCCGGTGACGGGCGCGGGCTGCGGGGCGGGGCTGGTCTGCGGAGGAACGGGCCCGTCCACAGGCGGCTGCACCTGAGCGCCGCCGTAGTAATGGGCGTCGGGCTGATAACAGCGGACGGCCATGTCCAGGGCGTTCATGGTTTCTTCCCGGTATTCGGAGAGGAATTTGGCGGTGTAGAACACCGTATCGTCTCCGTTGAGCTCCAGCGCCTGCAGGAAGTACACCGTGTATTCGCCCACCTTGTAGGTGAACTGGGCGGCGGGCAGATCCTTGCCGCCGACGGTGTAGTATTCCATGACGGAGGTGCCCCGCAGGCTGTCGCCGTACCGGGACTGCATATCGTTCATCAGGATTTCGTTGAAATACCTGTCGGTATCGTACCGCTGGCCCAGGACTTTGTCGATCTCCACATAGGGGATACCGTCCACGGGATCCAGATCTATGAACATGGATTCCCCGTCCGCATACACGGCGGCGTCCTCGGGCGCCAGGGTGGAAAACTGCAAGGCTTCGCTGGATACGATCTGGGATCCGGCGGGGACCTGGGCGAACGCGGCGGCGGAAGCCGCCGTAAGCAGCAGCGCCAGCAGCAGGGCGATGGACCGTTTCATGCTGTTTCACTCCTTTGATGGCTGTGAATGATCGGTATAAAGGAATGGCTGTCTGATTCCATTATACGGATCTGGAAAAAGTTTGCAAGGGATTCTTCTCCCTGCGTTTTCCGTTTCACTTAAGTTGGACGGCGGAAGCGGTAAAAAAGTTCCCGCAATTTGGAAAAAATAAAAAACCCCGGCCGATGAACGGCCGGGGCCATGCGTGTATAAGATCAGAAGTCCGCGCTGCCGGTGGTGCGGGGGAAGGGCAGCACGTCGCGGATGTTGCCCACGCCCGTCAGGTACATGATCAGGCGCTCGAAGCCCAGGCCGAAGCCGGCATGGGGCGTGGTGCCGTATTTGCGCAGCTCCAGATACCACCAGTAGGAATCCATATCCAGGCCCAGCTCCCGGATGCGGGCTTCCAGCACGTCCAATCGTTCCTCGCGCTGGCTGCCGCCGATGAGCTCGCCGATGCCGGGCACCAGGATATCCACGGCGGCCACGGTTTTCCCGTCGTCGTTCTGGCGCATGTAGAAGGCCTTAATGTCCTTGGGATAATCGTACACGCACACGGGGGAGCCGAAATGCTCCTCGGCCAGATAACGCTCATGCTCGGTCTGGATATCCATGCCCCAGTGGACGGGATAATCGAACTTCCTGTCGGCCTTGAGGAGGATATCGATGGCGTCGGTATAGGAGACCCGGGCGAAGCGGCTGTTCACCACATGCTGCAGCCGGGCGATCAGGCCCTTGTCCACGAAGCTGTTCAGGAATTCCATTTCCTCGGGGGCCTTCGCCAGCACGTCGGAAATGACGTACTTGAGCATCTCCTCGGCCAGGGCCATATCGTCCTGAAGATCGGCGAAGGCAATTTCCGGCTCGATCATCCAGAACTCCGCGGCGTGGCGGGGGGTATAGGATTTTTCCGCCCGGAAGGTGGGGCCGAAGGTGTAAACGTTGCGGAAAGCCTGGGCGAAGCATTCCACGTTCAGCTGGCCGGAAACGGTGAGGTTGGCGGGCTTGCCGAAGAAATCCTCCTTGTCCAGCACCTTGCCGTTTTCGTCCTTGGGCAGGTCGTTAAGGTCCAGGGTGGTGACCCGGAACATTTCGCCCGCGCCTTCGCAGTCGGAAGCGGTGATCAGGGGGGTGTGCACGTAAACGAAGGAGCGCTCCGCAAAGAAAGCGTGGATGGCCTGGGCCGCCAGGGACCGGATGCGGAACACGGCGCTGAACAGATTGGTGCGGGGCCGCAGATGGGCCTGGGTGCGCAGGTATTCCACGGTGTGGCGCTTCTTCTGCATGGGATAGCCGGGATCGCAGGCGCCGATCACGGTCACTTTTTCGGCCTTGATCTCAAAGGGCTGCTGGGCTTCCGGGGTCAGCACCAGGGTGCCGGTGACCTCAATGGCGCTGCCCAGGGTGATTTTGACTACGTCCTGGAAATTCTCCAGGTTCTGCTCGCAAACGATCTGCACGTTCTTGAAGAAGGTGCCGTCGTTGAGGGCGATAAAAGCGAAAGCCTTGCTGTCGCGCACAGTGCGCACCCAGCCGGATACGGTGACGGCCGTCTGATCCGCGGGAGTCTGGCGGAACAGCTGGCGAACGGAACAGTTCATGGGAATCCCTCCAAATTCATTCGTTTCAGATCAATGGGGTTTACCGCTTGCCCAGCATGGCGGCGCCGATGATGCCGGCTTCGTTGCCAAGCTGCGCCAATTCCACCTTGGGAATGGGCAGGGCCTTGAAGATCTGATACCGGGGAAGCAGCGCCCGGACGGCGTCCAGCAGGAAAGCGCCGGCATGGCTGACGCCGCCGCCCAGGACGATCATTTCCGGGTCCAGGGACGCGGTGAGGTTATTGATGGTCAGCGCCAGATAATACACGAAGGAATTGAATGCCCGGAGGGCGGGCGCATCACCTTCCTTCGCAGCGTCAATGACGGTTTTGGCGCTGATTTTTTCCGGATCGCCGCCTGCTTTTTTCAGCATCAGGCTATCCGGGAAAGCGCGGCATTCCTGCCGGCCCATGCGGATCAGGGCGGTGGCGGAGCAGTAGCGTTCCACGCAGCCGTTGTTGCCGCAGGTGCAGGGGACCCCGTCGGGCACCAGGGTCATATGGCCGATCTCGCCGCCCCGGCCGTGGGCCCCGTTCCAGGGGCGCCCGTCCAGCACGATGCCGCCGCCGACGCCCGTGCCCAGGGTGATCATAACGCTGCTGCGGCAGCCCTTCGCCGCCCCCACGTGGCATTCCGCCAGCGCGGCCACGTTGGCGTCGTTGCCGATATAAACGGGCAGATCGAAATATTTGTGCATTTCGTCGGCCAGGGGCTCGTTGAACCAGCCCAGGTTGGTGCAGTTGAGCACGGTGCCGTTTTCATCCGCGATGCCGGGGATGCCGATGCCGATGCCGGAAAATTCCCTGCCCGGCAGCGCGTCCATCACCCGGCGGACGCAGCCGGCCATATCCCGGACGATCTCGGTGAAGGGGCGCTGGGCCAGGGTCTTGGCGGACGCCTGGGCCAGGATCCTGCCTTCTTCGTCCACGGCGCCCACGGCGATATTGGTGCCTCCCAGGTCAATGCCGATCAGGATCATGGGGAAACCTCCTTTTTTCGCGGAGCGTTATTTCCGCGTGTTCATCATTTCGTTCAGCCGCCGGTCCAGCTCCTGGGCGGCGGAATAGCCAAGCTGCTTGAGGGAGAAATTCCGGGCGGCCACCTCGATGACCACGGCCAGATTGCGCCCCGGGCGCACCGGCAGCACCACGTGGGGCACCCGCACGTCCATGATGGTGGTGAAATCCTCGGCCAGGCCCAGGCGGTCGTAAGCCTTTTTTTCCTTCCAGTTTTCCAGGTGGATCACCAGGTCGATGGATTTGCTCATCAGCACGGCGCTGATGCCGTACATGGCCTTGATATCGATGATACCGATGCCGCGGATCTCCATGAAGTGCCGCACGGTTTCCGGGGATTCGCCGATGAGGCGGCTGGGGGTGATGCGGCAGATATCCACCACGTCGTCCGCCACCAGCTGATGCCCGCGCTTGACCAGCTCCAGGGCGGCCTCGCTTTTGCCCACGCCGCTTTCGCCGGTGATCAGCACGCCCACGCCGTACACGTCCACCAGCACGCCGTGGAGGGTGGACCGGGGGGCGATGGCGCGGTTCAGATAATTCATGGCGTTCACCACCAGGCTGGTGGTGACGGATTCGGTGCGCAGCACGCATACGTCGTGGGCCTTCGCCAATTCCAGGATATCGTCCTGGGGCATCATGCCGCGGCAGAGGATCATGCAGGGAATGGGATAGGAAAACAGGGCGTCCAGCCGGGCGTGGCGCTCCTCGTCGCTGAGCTGCTCCAGGTAGCTCATTTCCGTCAGGCCCACCACCTGGGGCCGGTCATAGGCGAAATGCTCGTAATACCCCACGAACTGCAGCCCGGGCCGGTTCAGCTCCGCGCTGTGGATATCCCATTCCGTGCGGCTGCTGGGGGACAGGATCTGCAATTGCAGGGCGTCGATGAATTGCCTGGCGTTGATCAGCATAGGCTTCCCTCCCGGCGGATGAGCGTTTCATATCATTATACATTGGAAAAAGGGATTTTGCAAGCTCAGCGGTCCGTGGGGGCGGGCACGAAGGGCTGCAGGGCGCCGACGCCTTCCACGTAGGGCCGTATCTTCAATCCGTAGGGCTGGGCGTCGCGCTGCAGGGCCTGGATGACCCGCTCGGCGTCCTGGCCGGAAACGGGACGGGGCTGGTAATCGTTGTACCCCGTATGCCCGGACATGTGGCAGGGGATCACGTTGAGCTGATGGCCCAGGTATTTGCCGTTTTCGTCGAAGGAGAAGGTGAACTGGGCGATCATGGTGCTGATGACGGATTCGCCGGCGTGGTTCACGCGGATCTCCGGATTGCCGCCGAAAACGAAATTGCCCAGGCTCCACAATGTGGTGCGGCCGTTCTCCACGCGGATGCCCTGGAGGGTGTGGGGGTGATGGCAGATCACCACGTCCGCGCCCCGGCGGATAAAGCCGTTGGCCGTGCGCTCCATGGCCTCGTCGTGCAGGGTGTCGTATTCCACGCCGCCGTGGATGCAGCCCACGATCAGATTGCAGCCCGCGGCGTTCAGTTCGTCGAAGCACTTCGTCACCAGCTTGCCCTCGGTGCGGAAATAATCGCTGATGTAGGTGGACACAAAGCCGATCTTCACGCCGCCTTTTTCAAAAATATAGGTGGCGCACGCCGTTTCCGAAGCGCCGAACCAGGGGATATCCACCTTCTCCAGCGCTTCCAGCGTGGAAAGGAACCCCTTGGCACTGTAATCCATGGTGTGGTTGTTGGCGAAGGACACCGCGTCCACGCCGCCCAGGGGCAGGATCCCGGCGTAGGACTGGGGCGCGCGGAAATTATAGGTCTTGTCCGCCCGGCAGCTGTCGTCGTCCTGGAACACGCTTTCCAGGTTGATCACGGTGAGATCGTCGTTTTCAAAGATCTCCCGGACCCCCGCGAAAGGATACGCCATCCCCTCGCGCGCAACATAGCCCTCAAAGCTGGTGCGGGGGTTCATGCGCTGGTCCGGGGTGCAGCCCAGGGTGCAGTCCCCGGTGAAGGAAACCACGATCTGCACGGGGGCCGTCCGGTATGGGACGGCGTCCTCCTCGGCCCGGCAGACAGGCGCGGCCAAAGCGAAAATCAATGCCAGAAAAAGCAAACGGCGCATGGGGGTCTCCTTTCTGTTTCCGGGGATGATTTATCATACCGCGGCGGGGCCTTTTCTGTCAATGATTCCCGAATGAGCGCGAGAAATTTACAAAACTACTTATTACGAAACTATTGCATTTTTTGGGTCGATTCGTTACAATATAGCATGAATATGCATTATTCCATGGAAAAGCCCGGAAAGGATGAGCAGCATTGACGGATTTTTTGAACAGCCTGGCTTCAAACGCCGCTGATTTTGCCATTTATCTGGCCATTGCTTTGGTGGCGCTGATCGGGATTTTCAAATGCGTGCTGCCGGTGCGCCGGGGAGCGCGGCGGCTGCGCCGGGGCATCCGGATGCTGGAAGGAAATCCCGGGGAGGGCCGGCCGGTGTGGCAGGACGCTATGTTCCTGGGCAGGGAGCTGGAGGGGCCTTGGCGGCGGTTCCTGGTGAACGCGGAGCAGTTGGACGCCCGGGGATTGAACTGCAACGTGGAGGATTACATCAACGACGATTCCGTGATCTATTCCGCGGGGCACGAGCAGCTGGCCCAGGTGGTGCCCAGCCTGCTCACCAGCCTGGGTATCCTGGGCACCTTCATCGGCCTCATGCGGGGCCTGGGCGGGCTGGACGTGAGCGACGCCGCGAAGACCATGGAAAGCATCCCCCAGATGATCGGGGGCATGACCTTCGCGTTCATGACCTCCATCGCCGGCATCGCCTGCTCGCTGGTGTTCAATATGCTCAGCCGCATGGCCCACGGCAGCGCCACCCGGGCCATCGACGAATTCCACGACGCGTTTTCCAGCCTGGTGATGCAAAAGCCCCTGGAGGACAACGTGCAGATCATCCTCCAGCAGGAGGACCGCAGCGCCCTGCTGCGTCGGCTGTCGTCGGATCTGAGCGCCCGGGTCAGCGAAGGGATCGTCAGCGGGGTGGAGCGTTCGCTTTCTCCCGTGGTGCAGAATATGAATCATTTCGTCCTGGGCCAGACCCAGGCGCAGATCGACGGCGTGCGGAACATCGCCAATCAGTTCATCGCACAGATGAACGCCTCCCTGGGCGGGCAGTTCGCCCAGCTGGGGCAGACCCTGTCCCAGGTGAACCAGGCCCAGGCGGTCTCCTATGAGTCCCTGGAGCGCACCATGGCCGCCGCCGGGGAGATCCTGGACGGGATGCGGCAGGTGCAGGCCACCACGGAACGGGTGATGGGGCGGTTCGAGAGCTATATCGGCACCCTCAGCCAGGGCCAGCAGACGGCGGACGCCTTCGTGACCCACGGCTCCCAGGTGCTCTCCGGCATGATCGCCGCGGGCCAGGAGCAGACGGCGCTGCTGCAGCAGCTCAAGAACGCCCAGGGAGACATGGAAAGCGCCATGCGGGAGTACGCCGAATGGAGCGGACGGGTGCTGACGGCGGTGAAGGAGCAGGCGGACGGCGCGCTGAGCGCGGCGGGGAGCGTGTCCGCCGGCATGGACGAGAGCAGCAGGAAGCTGGCGGATACCTACGCCAACTTCGTGGACGATCTGTCCGCCGCCTTCAGCCGGGGGCTGGGGATGTTTGACGAAAACATCACCAGCATGATCAAGGCGCTGCAGGAGCAGCTGGAGGAGATGAAGACCCTTTCCGGCGGCGCCGGGGCCGCGGCGCGGCTGGAGAAGGAAGCCCAGGGCTGCGTCAGCGCCATTTCCCAGCTGCAGCGGGCGGTGACGGGCCTGTCCGCCGCCATGGAACAGAAGCCAGCGGAGGCCGCGTCATGACGGTGATATCGAAAAGAAGGAGCAGCCGCGGGCCCCGGGGCGGGGACAACGGCGCGCATTGGATCTCCTATTCGGATATGATGGCGTCGCTGCTGCTGGTGTTCGTGCTGGCGGTGGTGTACAGCGTGTACCAGTATTACAGCATGCTGGCCATCAAGCAAAAGCAGCTGGACGAGCAGCAATCCGAGCTGGACCGGGCCATGATCGTGCTGGCCCAGCGGGAAGACGAAGTGGAGACGCTGAACGTGACCCTCATGGGCAAGCAGGAGGAGCTGGCCGCCATCCAGGTGCAGCTGGATCAGCAGGAAAACGACCTGCACGCCGCCCAGAGCGCCCTGAAAACCAAGGAAGAGGAACAGGCGCTCCTGCAGCTGCAGCTGGCGGAGCAGGCGGACAGGCTGGCCGCCATGCAGACGGTGCTGGAAAGCCAGAAGGCGGAGATGCTGGCGTATCAGAAGCGCATTGACGCCATGATCGGCGTGCGCACCAAGATCATCCAGGATCTGAGCCAGGCGCTGAAGAACGCCGGCCTGGATGTGCATCCGGACGACGTTACGGGCGATATCATGCTGAAGGGCAACGTGTGCTTCGATTCCAATTCCTCCACCATCAAAGAAGAAGGAAGGGCGTGGCTGGCCCGGTTCCTGCCGGTGTACCTGGACGTGCTGATGCGCCCGGAATACGCCGATTATGTGGGTGAAATCATCATCGAAGGGCATACTGACGATCAGGGCGGGTATATGACCAACCTGAAGCTGAGCCAGAACCGCGCCCTGTCCGTGGCGGAGTTCTGCCTGACGGATCTGAATCTGAACAGCCGCCAGGTCGCCCGGCTGCAGGAGCTGCTCACCGCCAAAGGCCGCAGCTTCTCCGATCTGAAATATACCGACGAAACCCGGACCGTCGTGGACAGGGAAGGGTCCCGCCGGGTTGAATTCAAATTCCGTTTGAAGGATGCGGAAATGATCCAGGAGATGAACAAGATCCTCTCCACGCTGGAATAAAGCAGAATGGACCGGGAGGGATTCCTTGAAAAAGGTCGCGTTGATCCTCATGGCGCTGGTTGTCATCGCGGGGGGAGTGCTGCTCTACGCGCTGTTTCATTCCGCGCTGCAGGTCACCGGCAAGGGCCTGCAGGAGCTGAACGCAGCGGAGCGCGCCGGGGATTTTGAAAACCATCGGCTCGCCCTGCAGCGGCAGAGCCTGCTGGGGACGGTGCTCAGGGGCGGCGAATTGGGGCAGCCGGAGGATTATACCTATTACGTGTATACCCTGCGGCTCAAAAACAGCGGCCTGGTGCCGGCGGAAATGGTGGAATTGCAGATTTCCCCCGCGGCGGGGGATATCCTGTACTACGGGGAAACGAAGGAAATCGATATCGCCCCCGGCGCCTCGCGGGACGTGTGGTGCGTGCTTTTGACGGAGGGCAGGCCGTCCCCCGTCCGGGAGATCCATGTCACGTATTATCTGTGGGGCAATCCCCAGGAGGTAAAATTCACCTATGATCCGTCGCTGTAAAGCGCTGCTCCTGCTGGCGGCGGCGCTGCTGGCGCTGACCCCCGGGTCGGCGGAGGAGATCCCCGCCCCCGCCCATGAACTGCCGTCGGGCTTCTGCTATCTGCATGAAATGATCCCGGATATCCTGCTGGACATACGCTATGCCGGCACGCATAATTTCGTGGGCGATCCAATCGACGGCTACGAAGCGCCCTGGGCCATCATGACCGTGGAAGCGGCGGAAAAGCTGCGGCAGGCGGCGGACGTGTTCCGGGAGATGGGCTTCCGCCTCCTGGTGTTCGACGCGTACCGGCCCCGGCGGGCGGTCAGGCATTTCGTGCGCTGGGCCCAGGACCCGGATGATCTGCGGATGCAGGCGGAATTCTATCCGGAGATCGGGAAAAAAAGCCGGCTGCTGGATATGGAATACATCGCCCGGAATTCCTCCCACTGCCGGGGCAGCGCCATCGATCTTACGCTGACGGACCTGGAGGGCACGCCCCTGGATATGGGCACGGGCTTTGATTATTTCGGCCTTCTGGCCTGGCACGGGGCGAAGGGGATCACCCAGGAGCAGGCAGAGAACCGCGAGATCCTCCGGACCGTGATGGAGCAGTGCGGCTTCCGCTGCTTTGAAAGGGAATGGTGGCACTATAAAATGGTGGGAGAGCCTTACCCCGATACGTCCTTCGATTTTCCTGTGAAGTGACGCGGAAAGAGAGCATCTTAGAAAGCGCCTTGGGCCGCAGGAGCCCGGGGCTCTTTTTTATTGACAAAAAGCGGCGTTTCCCGTTACAATCAAAAAAGAAAGAAGCAAAAGGAGAAACGGTATGAAAATCCTGTATCTGGAATGCGGCATGGGCGCGGCGGGAGATATGCTGACGGCGGCGCTGCTGGAAATGACGGAGGAAAAAGACGCCTTTTTGCGGAAAATGAACGGTCTGGGGCTGCCCGGAGTGCGCGTGGAAGCGGAGAAAGCGGAAAAATGCGGCATCGTGGGCACCCGGGTGCGGGTGACGGTGGACGGGGAGGAAGAGCATTCTCATGACCGTCACGGGCATGAGGAGCACGGGCATCACCACCATGCGGCGCTTGCGGACATCGAAGGCCTGATTGGCGGGCTGGATGTGAGCGAAAAGGTGAAAAAAGACGCCCTTTCGGTGTATCGCCTGATCGCGGAGGCGGAAAGCCGGGCTCACGGGAAGGCCGTGGAGCAGATCCATTTTCACGAAGTGGGCGCCCTGGATGCGGTGGCGGACGTGGTGGGCGTCTGCCTGCTGATGGAAAAAATCGCGCCGGACCGGGTGATCGCGTCGCCCGTGCACGTGGGCAGCGGGTCTGTGCGCTGCGCCCACGGCGTGCTGCCGGTGCCTGCGCCCGCCACGGCGCGCCTCCTGGAAAACGTGCCCACCTACGGCGGCGGCATCGAAGGGGAGCTGTGCACCCCCACCGGCGCGGCGCTGCTCCGGCATTTTGCGGAGCGCTTCGGCCCCCAGCCGCTGATGGCGGTGCAGAAGATCGGCTGCGGCATGGGCGCGAAGGATTTTGAGCGGGCCAACTGCCTGCGGGCGTTCCTGGGCGAAGCGGACGGAACGGCCCGGGAGAAGATCGCCAAGCTGGAATGCAATCTGGACGACATGACGGGGGAGGACATCGCCTACGCCTGCGAGCGGCTGTTCGCCGTGGGCGCCCGGGACGTATACACCGTGCCCGTCGGCATGAAAAAGGGCCGGCCCGGGGTGCTGCTGTGCTGTGTGTGCCTGCCGGGGGACGCGGAGAAGATCGCCGGGGAAATGCTGAAGCACACCACCACCCTGGGGGTGCGGCGGCAGGATATGGACCGGTACGTGCTGGAGCGGCGCGTCCGGGAAACGGAAACGCCCTTCGGCACGGTGCGGGTGAAGGAAGCCCGCGGCGGGGGCGTGCGCAGGGAAAAGCCGGAGTTTGAGGACCTGGCGGGGATCGCCCGGGAGACGGGAAAGCCCCTTGCGGAGATCCGACGGGCGCTGGCGGAAAAGAAATAGGACGGGGGGTGACCGGCGCGTGACGCTGCAGCAGCTGAATTACGTGATCGTGATTTCGGAGGCGGGCTCCTTCAACAAAGCGGCGGAAAGGCTGTACGTTTCCCAGCCGTCGCTGACCAGCGCGGTGAAGGAATTGGAAAAGGAACTGGGCATCGTGATCTTCCACCGGGGCGGACGGGGCGTGAAGCTGACGGCGGAGGGCGCGGATTTCCTGCCCTATGCCCGGCAGGTGTACGATCAGTACCAGAACCTGCTGGACGCCTACGCCCGGCCCGGGCGGCGCAGGCAGAAATTCGCCGTGTCCACCCAGCATTATTCCTTCGCGGTGAAGGCCTTCGTGGAAATGACCCGCACCTTCGACGTGGCGGAGTACGAATTCGCCATCCGGGAGACCCGCACCCGGGACGTGATGGAGGACGTTTCTTCCTCCCGCAGCGAGATCGGCATCCTGTACCTGAACGATTTCAACCGCCGGGCGATGATGAAGCTGTTTTCCGAAAAGAACCTGCACTTTACGGAATTGATCCGATGCGACGCCTATGTGTACCTGTGGAAGGGCCATCCCCTGGCGAAAAGGAAGGAGATCCGCTTTGAGGATCTGCTGCCCTATCCCTGCCTGTCCTTCGAGCAGGGGGACGACAGCAGCTTTTACCTGTCGGAGGAGATCCTTTCCACCAACGAATACCCCCGGCTCATAAAGTGCTGCGACCGGGCCACGGTGCTGAACCTGATGGTGGGGGTCAACGGGTATACCCTGTGCTCCGGCATCATCTGCGAGGAGCTGAACGGCGGGGAATACACCGCCGTGCCTTACCGGGAAGCGGGGGCCGGCAGCGCCATGGAGATCGGGTTCCTGACCCGGAAGGGAAGCGCGATGTCCCCGGTGGGGGAAAAGTATATCGCGGAGATCAGGAAGTATCTGGGCATCGCAGGATAACGGCGCAAACGGGGCTGCTGCACAGCCCCTTCGATCAAATGGATCTTCCATTTGATGCGGATTCCACTTGGAGGGGCTTTGGGCCCCTCCAAACCACCCCGGGGTTTTTGATTTCCCGGTATTCAATGCTGCTCATTCTTCTATAGAGAACCAATATCCCTGTAAACAAAGAGGATATTGCAGACTGGCTTCTGCAACATCCCCTTCTGATATGTTTTTCCCACTGCTTTTTCCCGCCGGCCGCAGCGGCCGGCAGAGGCGCAGATCGTGCTTATTTTTCCAGGGAAACGCATTTCAGCTGGGCTTTGCCGGTGCCCCGGTAGGTGAGATACAGGGCCTGTTTCCCGTCGGGGAAATCCACCGCGGCTTCGCCCCGGGTCCATACGTTGGTGCCCTGAACGGGGATCTCGCCCAGCACCTCCCCGAAAGGGGCGGATTTGATCTGGAACACGCCGTTGCAGTAGGCCCGGGTCTGGATGGCGATGCGGCGGACGCCATGGCAGTCGAAATACTTGAAGCCCACGGTGACGCCGTCGCCGATGTCGGCGATGTGGCCGGGGATCTTGTCCCCGTCCCGGCCGTCCTGGGTGACCCGGGGATAGCCCGGCTCGCCGATGTAGAGGGGCTGATCCTTCTCCATGAAGATGTGGCAGGCGATATAGGCGGGGTATTCCCCCTCGCCCCGGAGCGGGCCGCCGTTCAGGCCGCAGGAGGTGATCTCCACCTGTCTGATCCCTCCGTCTTCATCGAAGAAAATGGGCTCGGCACAGCCCTGGCGGCTGAACCAGTGGCCGTTGGTCTGCCGGTGATAGAAGATATACCACTGGCCGGCGATCTCCACGATGCTGCCGTGGTTGTTGCCGCCGAAGGCCATCGGCCGGTCCGCGGGCTTGTAGGAATCGATGCCGATATCGTTGTTGCTGACGATGACGCCGCCGTAGACGAACGGCCCCCGGGGATCGGAGGCGGTGGCGTAGCACAATTCGTGCATCACTTGGGAGGAATAGACGAAATAGTAGGTGCCGTTCCGCTTGCGGATGGAGGAGGCCTCGAAGAAGGCGTGGCCCTCAAAGCCGGTGCCCTGGGCGTACATGGCGCCGGGGGCTGCCAGGACGGGCTCTTCCTCCACGGTCACCATATCCGGCCCCAGCACGGTGCAATAGGCGCCGTGGCGGCTCTTGTCCCCATGACCGCAGAAGCCGGTGTACAGGAAGGTTTTATCGCCCTCGGTGAGCACGCCGGGGTCGAACTGGGGCTCGTCCCCGGGGCGGTCGCCCAGGCGGGTGCCGTCCTTGTAATGCACGTAGCCCAGGAATTTGAACATACCGGCGGGAGAATCGCACACGGCCACGGACACGAAGCCCACCTTGTCGTACACGTAGTAAAGATAATACCGGCCGTCGGGGCCCTGCGTCACGTCCGGGGCGTAGAGGCACATATGGCCGTCAGCGTTGACGGGGTCCGCGTCCCGGGGGTAAATGACGCCCTCGCAGCGCCAGTCGCTCAGATCGTTCACCGGGGCGGACCAGCCCATGTAATCCCCCTGGCAGAACACCCAGCCGTTGAACTGATCGTGGCTGCCGTAGACGTAAACCCGGTCGCCGAACACGTAGGGTTCCCCGTCCGGGATGTATTCCCAGGAGGGCAGGTAGGGGTTGAAGGCCTGCTTTTTCATGTTATTTCATCATCCTTTGCATGTATTGATCCAGAAGGAACTGCTCCAGGGGGGATGCGGGGCAGCGCTGGGGCGCGGCGGAGGCGGTGAAATTCATGCGCACCGGCTGATCGGGATCGAAAGCCGGCCACCAGGGCAGGTCGCTGCCCTGGGAATCCGGGCCGTTGGGATCGCCGGTTTTGATGAAATTGCACCAGTAATCGCACATCTGCCGGGCCAGATCGTAATGCACGCCCCGGAAAGGCCGCCAGCATTTTGCCAGGGTCTCGAAGAAGAACCACAGATCCACGCTGTGGAAGGTGCCGGGATGATCCCATCCCGGGATGTCGCCGTCGAACTGATAGTAATACAGGGGAGCGCTGATCCCCAGGCGTTTTCCGGCCTCCGCCGCGGCGCGGACGGCGAATCCGATGGAATGGACGGCGCCCTCCTTGCGGATGGTTTCCTCCGCGGCGGGATGGGAGAAGAAGGAGAGGAATTCTCTTTCCCTGCCGGGGTAGGTCTTTTCCGCCAGGGCGCGGAGGCTTTCCTCGTCCTTGGCGGGCGGGAAGCCGAAAAATTCGCTGCTGGTGTGGCCGATGAACACGGGCACGGGCAGGCGGTTTTCATTCAGGAACCACTGCTGGCTGCTGCGGCGGGAGAACACGCCGTCCACCGCTTCCCCGAAGGTTTTGCCCCAGCCGTACACGCCGTCCCATTCCAGGGCTTTGTCCCGCAGGGTCTCCGCGTCGATCCGCCGGGCCTCCGCCAGGGATTTTACCCCCAGGAAATCAAAGAATTTCTTTCCGTTTTCCTCGGCGGTCTTCATATCGCTGCACAGCCCGAATTCAAAGGGATAGGGCGGGGCGAAAGCGCCGCTCTGGATGATGGCGCGCCGGAATAGCCCGGCGTTTTCCGGGCAGGCGAGCTGGGCGGATACGCTCATGCCCCCGGCGGACTGGCCGCCGATGGTGATGTTTTCGGGATCGCCGCCGAAGGAAGCGATATTGCGCTGCACCCAGCGGGTGGCCGCCTGCTGATCCAGGAAGCCGAAATTGGCGGGGGCCTCCGGGGATTCCGCGGTGATTTCCGGATGGGCCAGGAAGCCGAAGCAGTTCACCCGGTAGTTCACCGTCACCACCACGATGCCCCGGCGGGCGATGCGCTCCCCGTCGAATTCCATTTCCGCGCTGTAGCCCACCTGCAGCCCGCCGCCGAAATACCACACGAACACGGGCATGCCCGTGTGCCCGTCGGCGGGAGCCCAGATATTCAGGTACAGACAGTCCTCGCTCATGGGGATCTCTTTGTCCACGTGCCATTCCCGGTCGTAGAGGTTTTTGGGATCGGCGGAGATGGGGGCCTGCATGGGGATGGGGGAAAAGGCGAACGCATCCCGCACGCCTTCCCAGCTTTCACAGGGCTGGGGGGCGCGCCAGCGGTTCCCGCCCACGGGCGGCGCAGCGTAGGGGACGCCTTTATAGCTGGTGATCCGGGGATCGGCGGCGGGCAGCCCGCGCACCCAGCCGTTTTCTGTTCTGACCTGACGAATCATGGCAAATCACGCTCCTTTTCTTTATTTTGCCTGATCGCGGGCCGGGATGCAATGGATATTTCAAAAAAAGTTTCAACAAACCCCAAAAATAAGAAAAATGCGCAGAAACTGCGCAAAATCAGCGGCTGTTCAGGGGCCGCCGTAAAGGCTGCGGTACCGGGAGGGGGTGCAGGACATGGCGGCGCGGAAGATGCGGTTGAAGGTGGCCACGCTGCCGAAGCCCGATTGTTCCGCCACCTGGCGGATGGGCATCCGCGTCTGCGTCAGCAGCTTCATGGCGGCCTCCAGCCGGCAGCGGGTCAGGTAATCGGTGAAGGTGACGCCGAAATATTTCTTGAACGCCCGGGAAAAATAGTACTTGGAAAAGCCGGAAAACGCAGCGGCGTCGTCCAGATGGATTTTCTCGCCGTAGTGCTGGCCGATGTAGCTGAGCACGCTGTTCATGATCTCGGAATCAATATTCACCGGCTCGGGCCCGGCGCTCTGCTGGGCCCATTCCCGGCCCAGCACGGAATAGAGGCGGATCAGCAGGGAATAGCACAGGGAATTCCACATGGGCTTGCGGGCCTGGAAGGTCTCCGCCGCCTGGAGCAGAAGATCCCGCACTTCCCGGCGATAGACCGTGTCGTCCTCCAGATAAATGATCTGGGAAAGGCGCTGGGCGTATACGGAAAGATCCCGCAGGCTGCCGAAGATATGGGGCTCGAAGAGGAAAACATACCGCTGGGTGCCCGGCTTGTGGGAACAGGCGTGGGCGCACTGGGGCGGCAGGATCAGCACCTGCCCGGCGGAGACGGTGCAGGTCCTGTCAGGCAGGGTATAAACGGCTTCCCCCTTTTCCACCAGGACGATCTCCACCGCGGAATGATAATGCGTTTCGCAGGCGCACATCTCCGAAAACGGCAGGACGAGGATGGAGGAGTTGGAGGGATAGGCGATGAATTCCTGCGTTCCCTGCAGGATGCGGCAGCCGTCGCAAACGCGGCGGTCAGCTGCCTTGCCGGCGGAGGAATTCCCGGTCATATGGATTCTCCTTCCCTTGCAGCGCGTGCGGATCCTGTGCGGAGTGCATGTGAAAAACAGGGATGATTCCAGCGGGATACAGAAGGCCCGGAAAAACGAAGAACGGGAAAACACGAAGAGGAATTCAATTTCTGCGATGATTATACCATATATTGGTAATCAATGCAAGCAATTTCTTTTCATCCCGGAAAACGGGGAAGGAAGAAAAGATTTTTGTGGCGGAAACGGGGAGAATATGATAAAATGACTGCGTTACATCGGCAGCACTGGAGGAAAAAAACGTGAGGAAATGGATGCGGAGAGGGATCGCCCTGGCGCTGACGCTGGCGCTGACGGCGGGCTGCGCCCTGGCGGAAACGGGGCGCATCGTGACGCCCAAGGGCCCGGCCAACATGCGCAAGCGGCCCGAGGACAAGGCGCCGCTGGTGGAAAGCGTGCCCAACCGGACGGCGGTGGAAATCGAGGAATTGGGCGAGGAATGGAGCCGCATCCGCTATAAGAAGCAGACGGGATACGTGAAAACGGAATTCCTCCGGGCGCCCAGCCGCCTGGTGGGGAAGGAAGCATACCCCGACGGCGGCACCGTGCTGATCCATTCGGAAGCGGCGGAGGACGCGCCCGTAATCGGCGTGGTAGGCTGCGCGGAGAAGGTCGCCGTCACGGGGATCGAGGGGGACTGGCTGATCCTGAATAAGGACGGGGTGACGGGCTACACGCCCTGCGCCGGGTTTTCCTATCAGCTGGAGGAGCCCAGCGGGGCCATGGAATGGATCCCGGAGGAGGCCGTCGCCCAGCAGGATACCGAATTGAAAAGCGGGCCCCAGGGCAAGGGAAAATCGGCCGGGAGCCTGAAGGCGGGGGACGGATGCACCGTCACGGTGATCGACGGGGACGAATGCCTGGTGGAAGCGGCGGGAAAATACGCCTGGGCGCCGGTGTCGGCCCTGTGCCTCAAGGGCGCGGCGGACACCTGGGACTCCCTGGAAGGCATGACGCCCAACGAGGCCTGCTCCGCTGCCCGGGCGGCCCTGGAAAAGCAGTTCAAGGCGTTTGCCAAGGAAAAGCTGTATGAGACCTGCGCCGCCGCGCAGGACGTGGGCGGATATCCCGGAAACGTGTACCGCGTGGGCTTTTTCAGCGATAAGGACCAATATCTTTACGGCGCGCTGGTGGACGCGGAGACGGGGAAAGTGGTGTTTTCCGCCCGGTACAAAGGCTTTGCGGAGCCCAAGCCCGAGGAGATCCCGCTGCTGGAAAAAGGAAACGTGGAAATCTCTCTGAGCGCGGATACCCTGGGCGTGGGGGACGTGCTTGAGATCCGGGTGGATGCCTGGACGCGAAACGAGGTTTCCTATGCCCTTACCCTGGACGGCGCCCAGATCGTGAAAGGAGAGCCCTGCGGCCATTTCACCGCCGCGTTCCGTCCGCGCCAGGCCGGGACGTACAGCCTGACGGTGACGGTGAAGGACGAAGCGGGCGAAACTGCTGCCCGGGAAGCCGGGTTCACCGTGAAGGATACCTTTGTGGTCAGCGAGGATACGGCGGAAGATGCGGCCGCCCCGGTTTACAGCCAGAAGGACGGCTGGTGGAAGGACAAGAAATACCGCCACAGCAACCTGGGCAAATCCGGCTGCGCCATTTTCGCCCTGTCCCACGCGCTGCACCATCTGGGCGTGTCCGGCCCGGATACGGAGCCGGAAACCTTGGCGGTCCGGTACGCCCAGTTCCTGATCCCGGGGGAGGGCACCAGCAACGAACGGCTGATCAACAAGGCGGCCGTGGATTTCGGCTTCAGGACCCGGGGGGCGCTGTACGTCGAAAAGGCGCAGATCATCAGCCTCTTTGAATCCGGGGCGGTATTCAGCTTTTCCCCCGCCCGGGGGCACATCGCCATGGCGGACGGGGTGAGCGAGGACGGGACCATGGTGCACGTGGTGGACTCCGCGCCGGGGGCCACCTATGAACGGATCAAGAGCGCCTCCCTGTATCAGCAGTCCCGCAGCGGCGCGTTCCGGGCGGTCAGGACGCTGGATGAGCTGCCGGGGGCGACGTGGTATTTTGAAACGGGGGAATACGGGGCGCTGGAATACTGGCTGCCCATGGAATACATCACAGCCCGGGGCCTGCGCCTGATCCAGCCCATTCCCGGCGGAGAGGGAGAGATCCAGCCGTGATCCGGGTGCTGATGGTGTGCCTGGGGAACATCTGCCGCAGCCCTATGGCGGAGTATATTTTCAAAAGCATGGCGCGGCAGCGCGGCCTGCCGGTGCAGTGCGATTCCGCTGGCACCAGCGACGAGGAATGGGGGAACCCGGTGTACCCGCCCGCCCGGCGGAAGCTGGCGGAAATGGGCATCTCCTGCGCGGAGAAGCGCGCCCGGCAGATGGACAGGCACGATTACGGGCGGTACGATCTGCTTATCGGCATGGAGGAAAGGAACCTGAGCGCCATGCGGCGCATCTGCGGCGGGGATCCGGAGGGCAAGATCCACCTGATGCTGGAGGATTCGCCCCGCTGGCGGAACATCGCCGATCCCTGGTATACGGGGGATTTCGACGCCGCGGCCGCGGACATTCTGGAAGGCTGCGGGCTGTGGCTGGACCGGCTGGAGCGGGAAGGCAGAATCAAAGGGGATGTTGCAGAAGCTAATCTGTAATATCCACTTTGTTTACAGGAATATTGGTTTTCATAAAAGAATAAGCAACATTGAATACCGGGAAATCAAAAACCCCGGGGGGGTTTGGAGGGGCCGCAGCCCCTCCAAGTGTAATCCGCAGCAGCGACCTGTGCGCTGCGAGGAGCATTTTTGCGAAGCAGAGCATGCCCTGCGAGAGCAAAAATGCTTTCCTTGCGCCTTTTCCGCCCGGGAGTCCCGCAG
>JAFZQK010000004.1 GCA_017620455.1 Clostridia bacterium | reverse complement strand
GGAAGGCAAGGCCGGTAAGAAGTAAGAAAGGGAGTGAACGCAAATGTTCAATAAGCGCGACCGTAATGAAGTGCGCGTGATCCGTCACGCCCGCGTCCGCAAAAAGATCAGCGGCACCCCCGAAATGCCGCGCCTGTGCGTCTACCGCAGCAACAAGAGCATCTACGCCCAGGTCATCGACGATACCAAGGGCGTCACCCTGGTTTCCGCCTCCACCCTGGACCCCGCCATCAAGGGCCAGCTGGACGAGCAGAGCAAGACCGGCGCTTCTCAGCTGGTGGGCAAACTGGTGGCCGAGCGCGCCATCGCCGCCGGCATCAAGGACGTGGTTTTTGACCGCGGCGGATACCTCTACACCGGGCGCGTGGCCGCCCTGGCCGCGGCTGCCCGTGAAGCCGGGCTGAACTTCTAAGGGAGGGTAAGATAAGATGCCTATCAATGAAAACGATCGTCCCAACGCCCGCCCCGACCGTCCCTTCGACCGCGACCGGCGCGACCGCCGGGACCGCAGGGACCGGGAAGAGCCCGTCAGCGAATGGAAAGAACGCCTGGTGGCGCTGAACCGCGTGACCAAGGTTGTCAAGGGCGGTAAGAATTTCCGCTTCGCCGCGCTGGTCGTGGTGGGCAACGAAAAGGGCCAGGTGGGCGCCGCCATCGGCAAGGCCAAGGAAGTGCCCGAGGCCATCCGCAAGGCCAAGGAAGCCGCCATGAAGCATCTGGTGACCGTGCCCATGGAGGGTACCACCATCCCCCACGCCATCGACGGCCTGTACGGCACCGCCAAAGTGGTGCTGCTGCCCGCTGAAGAAGGCGCCGGCGTTATCGCCGGCGGCGGCGCCCGCGCCGTGCTGGAGCTGTCCGGCATCAAGGACATCCGCACCAAGACCTTCGGCACCAGCAACCGCATCAACACCGTGAAAGCCACCCTGGAAGGCCTCCGGGGCCTGCGCAACGCCGAAACTGTCGCCAAGATGCGGGGCAAGACGGTGGAAGAAATCATCGGCTGAGGAGGATGAGGAAAATGAAACTGAAGATTACTTTGACCAAATCCCCCATCTCCAGCCTGCAGGTGCACAAGGACACCGTGGCGGCCCTGGGCCTGCGCAAAGTGGGCCAGACCGTGGTGAAGGAAGACAACCCCTGCATCCGCGGCCAGATCTTCCGTGTGAAGCACATGGTGAAGGTCGAGGAAGTCAACGAATAATTAAAGGGAGGACATACCCATGAAATTGCATGAGTTGCAGCCGGCTATCGGCTCGACGACTGCCCCGAAGCGCCTCGGCCGAGGCGTAGGCTCCCAGCTGGGCAAAACCTCCGGTAAAGGCCATAAGGGCGCCAAGGCGCGCTCCGGCGGCGGCAAGCGCCCCGGCTTCGAAGGCGGCCAGATGCCCCTGACCCGCCGCCTGCCCAAGCGCGGCTTTACCAACATCTACCGCAAGGAATACACGGCCATCAACGTGTCCGCCCTGAACGTGTTCGAAGACGGCACCGAAGTGACTGTTCAGACCCTGCTGGATGCGGGCCTGATCAAGAAGACCCTGGACGGCGTCAAGATCCTGGGCGGCGGCGAGCTGGAAAAGAAGCTCACCGTTTCCGTGGATAAGGTGACCGAATCCGCGAAGCAGAAGATCGAGGCGATCGGCGGGAAAGTCGAGGTGAAGTAACGATGTGGGAAACCATGCGAAATGTGTGGCGCATTCCTGAGCTGCGCAAAAAGCTGCTTTACACGTTCTTCATGCTCCTTCTGTTCCGTCTGGTCAGCGTGATCCCCGCCCCCGGCATCGACACGGCGATCCTGAAGAAATCCATGGAGAGCTACGACATGCTGGGCCTGGTGAACATGATGACCGGTAACGCCTTCTCCCAGGCGACCATCATGGCCATGGGCATCAGCCCCTACATCAACGCCAGCATCATCATGCAGCTGCTCACCATCGCGATCCCCGCGCTGGAGCGGCTGCAGAAGGACGGCGGCGAAGAGGGCAAGCAAAAGATCAACCGGATCACCCGGTACGTCACCGTGGGCCTGGCCGCCCTGCAGGCCATCGGCATCATCGCCGGCCTGGGCGCCATCAAGGACAGCTATAAGAATTTCTACGGCTACGTGAGCATCGGCATCATCATGGCCGGCGGCACCGCCATGGCCATGTGGATCGGCGAGCGCATCACCAAGAACGGCATCGGCAACGGCGTGTCCCTGCTGATCTTCGCCGGCATCATCTCCAACCTGACCGGCGGCATCTCCACCACGCTGGCGCGGGTGTTCAACGGCGGCGGCATGCAGGCCGTGGGCCAGCTGGCCGTGATCCTGGTGTCCACCCTGGTCATCCTGGTGATCGTCACCTTCGTGGATCTGGCCGAGCGCCGTATCCCCGTCCAGTACGCCAAGCGCGTGGTGGGCCGGAAAATGTACGGCGGCCAGAGCACCCACATCCCCCTCAAGCTGCTGAGCGTCGGCGTGCTGCCCTTGATCTTCGCCTATTCCTTCATGGCGTTCCCGGGCACCATCTTCGCCATGTTCGGCACCAACAGCGGGGCCTACAAGTGGTGGCAGGCCAACATGCATCAGGCTTCTCCCTGGTACATGATCGTCTGCGCGCTGCTGATCATCGCCTTCTCTTACTTCTATACCTCCATCACCTTCAATCCCCAGGATATCGCCAAGAATATCCAGCAGCAGGGCGGCAACATCCCCGGTATCCGTACCGGCAGCAAGACGGTGGAATTCCTGCAGAGGACCAGCAACCGTCTGACCCTGTTCGCGGCCCTGTTCCTGGCCATCCTGTCCACCATCCCCTCCCTGCTGACGGTTTGGACTGAAGCGCAGATCCCCTTCGGCGCCTCTTCCATCCTGATCGCGGTGAGCGTGGCCATCGAGACGGTGCGCCAGGTGGAGAGCCAGATGGTGATGCGCAATTACAAAGGTTTCCTTGGCTAAGCTCAATACCCAGCCGGTTTCCGGGTGGGTGCGGGAGGGGGCTTTTGAAACAAAAGCCTCCTCCCGCCTGTCTCCGTTTTTTTTCGATCCCACCGAGGAGGTTGGCAATATGAACCTGATCTTCCTGGGCCCTCCCGGCGCCGGCAAGGGCACCCACGCGCAGCTGCTGATGAACGAACTGGGCATCCCCCAGATCTCCACCGGCGATATGCTCCGCCAGGCCATGAAAGCGGGCACCGAAATGGGCCTCTCCGCCAAGCGGTACATTGACACCGGCGAGCTGGTGCCGGATGAAGTGGTCATCGGCATCGTGAAGGACCGCCTGGCTGCCGACGACTGCAAGAACGGCTACATCCTGGACGGGTTCCCCCGGACGGTGAAGCAGGCCGAGGCGCTGGATCAGTTCGCCCGCATCGACGTGGCGCTGAACATCGCCCTGGACGACGAAGTGATCATCAACCGGCTGGCCGGCCGGCGGGTGTGCCTCAAGTGCGGGGCCACCTACCACACCAGCACCATGAAGGGCGACAAGTGCCTCAACTGCGGGGATCCCCTGGTGCAGCGCAGGGACGACGCGCCGGAAACGGTGAAGAACCGCCTGGCCGTCTATGCGGCCCAGACTGCGCCCCTGATCAGTTATTACCAGCAGAAGGGCCTGCTCAGGACCGTGAAGTGCGAGGCCGACGCCTCCGTGCAGGACAATTACGCCCGGGTACGGGAAGCGCTGGGGCTGAAATGATCAGTTTGAAGAATCCCGATCAGCTGGCGAAAATGCGCAGCGCGGGGCATCTGCTTTACGACGTGCTGATGGCCGCCCGGGAGTTCATCTCCCCCGGCATCACCACCATGGATCTGAACGCCTTCGTGGACGAAAAGATCCGCAAAGGCGGCGGCATCCCCACGGAGCTGGGATACTGTGGGTATCCCGCCTCCATCTGCGCCTCCGTGGACGACGAGGTGGTGCACGGCATCCCCTCCAGGCACGTAACGCTGAAGGAAGGCAGCATCATTTCCGTGGACGTGACGCTGGCCCTGGACGGCTGGCAGGCGGACAGCGCCTTTACCGCTCCGGTGGGGAAGATCGACGAAGACAGGCAGAAGTTGATCCGCGTCACGGAGGAATGCTTCTGGAAGGGCGCCCGGGCCGCGGTGAACGGCAACCGCATCGGCGATATCGGCCACGCGGTGCAGTCCCACGCCGAGGCCCATGGCTACGGCGTGGTGCGGGACCTGACGGGCCACGGCATCGGCCGGGAAATGCACGAAGACCCTTCGGTGCCCAATTTCGGGTTTCCGGGCCACGGCGTGCGCATCCGCCCCTGCATGACCTTCTGCGTGGAGCCCATGATCGCCATGGGCACCTGGCGGGTGCACCAGCTGGCGGACGGATGGACCATCGTCACCAACGACCATGCCCCCGCCGCCCATTACGAGCACACCCTGGCGGTGACGCCCCACGGTCTGCCGGAGCTGCTGACGCTTCCGGGGGCCGTCTGGAAGGAGGCGGAAGCGTGAAACCGCCGATTTTGCCCGGTTACGCAGTTTTTTCAAAAAAAGGGCGTGACAAAGGCAGGTACTTTGTGGTATTATATGATTTGGACGCCGATTTTGTGATGATCTGCGACGGGGATGCCCGGAAGCTGGATCATCTCAAGAAAAAACGGCGCAAGCACCTGGCCGCCTGCCCCTACGAGTTCCCGGAGCTCCTGGAAAAATACAGGGCGGGGCAGCTCAAGGACAGCGACGTGCGCAAAGCATTGTACCCCATCGTGACCAAGGGCGCGCAGGCGCCGACAGAAAACAGGGAGGGTTAAACTGATTTGTCCAAGGACGACGTGATCGAAATGGAAGGCAAGGTCATTGAGGCGCTGCCCAATGCCATGTTCCAGGTTGAACTGCCCAACGGGCACCGCATCATGGCCCACATTTCCGGCAAGATGCGCATGAACTTCATCCGGATCTATCCGGGCGACAAAGTGACCATCGAACTCTCCCCCTACGACCTGACCCGCGGCCGCATCACGTGGCGCAGCAAGAATTGATTCCACACCCCAAAGGAGGTAATTCCCATGAAAGTCCGTCCTTCTGTGAAGCCGATCTGCGAAAAGTGCAAGATCATCAAGCGCAAGGGCCGCGTAATGGTCATTTGCGAAAACCCCAAGCATAAGCAGCGCCAGGGCTGACCCGCCCTGCTGCGGGAGCGCCGTCCCGGACGCCTTTTTCCCTGAGAAAGACGCCGGGGACGGCGTTCCCATGGCCGCCGGGCGTTCGCCCGGAAACGAATGCGGAATGGCGAAGAAGGGTTGACCTTCGCTGAAACGCCTTCAGGCCGGAACCCTATTCCTTATCTGCCGACATGCCTGCGTGGGCGGCTGCCCGGACGCGATTCTTCCGTTCGGGACCATGCTGGCTGTCAAACAGCCCCAGGCCCGATCCTTTCGGGCGGCAACAGGCGGGCTGCCTGCGGGCGGAGCCAAGTTATCTACGCCTTGGCCCGCGTCCCCGGGCGCGCCCCACCACCACAGAATCATTTGGAGGTGTAACAACCACATGGCACGTATTGCGGGCGTCGATCTGCCCCGAGAAAAGCGCGTCGAGGTGGGCTTGACCTACATCTTCGGCATCGGTCCGACGGTGAGCAAGCAGATCCTCGAGGTTACCGAAGTGAATCCCGACACCCGGGTCAAGGACCTGAGCGAGACGGAAATCAGCAAGCTGCGCGAATACATCGAACACCACCTGAAGGTGGAGGGCGATCTGCGCCGTGAAGTTTCCCTGAATATCAAGCGCCTGGTGGAAATCGGCTGCTACCGCGGCGTCCGGCATCGCCGGAACCTGCCCGTCCGCGGCCAGAACACCAAGCAGAACGCCCGCACCCGCAAGGGCCCCAAGCGGACCGTCGGCGGCAAAGGCAAGAAGTAATTTTTGCCTTCGCGGACGTTTGACGCGGGCTTTCGGCTTCCTTTTCCCCCTGACTGCGTTGGCTGCGGCTTGACGTAGCGCTGCTACGTCGGCGCCTTGCCGCCTTGTCAGGAGAAAAAATAAGCGCGAAATCCCATCGTCCTCCGTCCGCTCAGGCAAAAAGAAAGGGCGGGAATCCGGAAGGAGAGCCGGCCCATTGCAGCAGCGGCTTTGCCGCAAACATCCAAAAGGACGCCCCGATAGGGGTTCGGAGGGATAGAAGAAATGGCTCCTAAGAAAGCGCTGAAGAAGGTATCGCGCAAGCGCCGTGAAAAGAAGCTCGTGGAGCGCGGCGTGGCGCATATCCGTTCTTCCTTTAACAATACTATCGTAACCATCACTGACGTGCAGGGCAACGCCCTGTCCTGGGCTTCCGCCGGCGGCATGGGTTTCCGCGGCAACAAGAAGTCCACTCCCTTCGCCGCGCAGATGGCCGCCGAAACGGCCGCCAAGGCCAGCCAGGAATTCGGCCTCAAATCTGTGGACGTGCTGGTGAAAGGCCCCGGCTCCGGCCGTGAAGCCGCCATCCGCGCCCTGCAGACCGCCGGTCTGGACGTGACCATGATCAAGGACGTGACGCCCATTCCCCACAACGG
>JAFZQK010000055.1 GCA_017620455.1 Clostridia bacterium | reverse complement strand
GTCACTTATCCCGAAATCGCCGAGATGCAGACCCGCGCCGTCATCCGCGCTGCCATCAATGTCCAGAAGCGCCATCCCGAGTGGCATATGGAGCCCGAGATCATGATCCCGCTGGTGGGCGAGGTCAAGGAGCTCAAGTTCGTCAAGGCCGTGGTCGTGGAGACCGCGGACAAGCTCATCAAGGATGCCGGCAGCGACCTTAAGTACGAAGTGGGCACCATGATCGAGATTCCCCGCGCCGCCCTGACCGCCGATGAGATCGCCAAGGAAGCCGATTTCTTCTGCTTCGGCACCAACGACCTGACCCAGATGACCTTCGGCTTCTCCCGCGACGACGCCGGCAAATTCCTGCCCGCGTACTACTCCAGCAAGATCTACGAAAGCGATCCCTTCGCCCGCCTGGATACCGTGGGCGTGGGCAAGCTGATGCGCATGGCCGTCACCATGGGCCATGAAAACAACCCCAAACTGCATTGCGGCATCTGCGGCGAACACGGCGGCGATCCCAGCTCCATCGAGTTCTGCAACGAGATCGGCCTCAACTACGTGTCCTGCAGCCCCTTCCGCGTGCCCATCGCCCGCCTGGCCGCCGCTCAGGCCGCTATCAAGGCGAAGAAGTAATTCCTCCATTGACCGTCAGCCGCGCCCGAAAGAGCGCGGCTTTTTTCCGGAAAAGGGTGACGGGCGGGGAGGGCTCCGCGCCCTCCCCGTACCCCGCCGCGCCAGGGGAGTTCCTCCCCTGGACCCGGTTTGACAAGCCACTTTTACGCGCTTCTGGGCAAAGGAAAACAGCGGAAATCCCAGAAGAGAAAGCTCGCTTTCTCTCTGGCGATTTCCCGCTGTTTTCCGCGGATGCCGCGCATCCGCGCCGGCGGCTGAAAGCCGCCTGCCCAGAGCGCGCCCGAACGGTATCAGATGTGGGTCCAGGGGGTGAAGCCCCCTGGTTCGGGGGCCCGGGGGCTGAAGAAGCCCCCGGCGTTCCCCCATCAGGCAGAAAGGAGAATACCATGGAATTACAGGAAGCCCGCAGGCAGCTGATGAAGCTGCAGGAGCAGATGAGCGCCTACGATCACGCCATGGGGCTGATCAGCTACGACGGCGACACCGTCGCCCCCCGGGGCACGGCGGCAAACCGCGCCCACGCCCTGGGGATCCTGAGCGAGATCACCTATCAGCTTTCCACCGGCAGGGAAACGGTGGCGCTGCTGGAATACCTGGATGAACACAAGGCGGAGCTGACGGAAAAGGAGCAGCGGATGGTATACCTGCTGCTCAAGGACATCCGCTTCATGCAGAAGATCCCCCTGGACGAATACGTGGCCTATGAAAAGCTGATCGTGGAAAGCCAGGACGTATGGCGCCGCGCCAAGGCGGAAAACGATTTCGCGGCCTTCGCGCCGTACCTGGAAAAGACCGTCGCCGCCCGCATCCGCTTCGCCGGGTACGCCGCGCCGGACACGGACCCCTACGATTACTGGCTGAACGAATTCGAGCCCGGGCTGAACAGAGAAAAGTGCGATCAGTTCTTTTCCCGTCTGCGGCAGCGCCTGGTGCCCCTGATCCGGGCCTGCGGGGAAAAGGCGGCCGTTCCGGACGCCTGCCTGCACGGCGATTTCCCGGAGGAGCAGCAGGAAAAGCTGGCAGAGTGGGTGATGCAGGTCATGGGCCTTCCCCTGGATCACGTGGGCCTGGCCGTCACGGAGCACCCCTTCACCACCTCCCTGGGCAGCCACCTGGACGAGCGGATCACCACCCATTATTACCGGGAGGACGTGTCCTCCTCCCTGTACAGCGTGATCCACGAAGGCGGCCACGCCCTGTACGATACCGGCTCGGACGACAGCCTCGCCTACACCGCTCTGGACGGCGGCGTATCCATGGGCATCCACGAAAGCCAGAGCCGCTTCTATGAAAACATCCTGGGCCGCAGCGCCGCCTTCTGCCGCTTCCTGTTCCCCAAGCTGCAGGAATTGTTCCCGGAGCAGCTGCTGCCCTACGGCTGGCAGGATTTTTACCGCGCCGTCAACCGGGTGCAGCCCTCCCTGATTCGCACGGAGGCCGACGAAGTGACCTATTCCCTGCACGTCATGGTCCGCTACGAGCTGGAAAAGCGGCTCATGGCCGGGGAGCTGCCGGTGCGGGATCTGCCCCGGGCCTGGAACGCGCTGTATAAGGAGTACCTGGGCGTGGACGTGCCGGACGACACCCGCGGGGTATTGCAGGACAGCCACTGGTCCTTCGGCGCCATCGGGTATTTCCCCTCCTACGCCCTGGGCAGCGCTTACGGCGCCCAGTTCCTGAAAAAAATGCGGGACACCGTGGACGTGGATGCCTGCCTGGAACGGGGCGATTTTGCCCCCGTCAACACCTGGAACCGGGAGCAGATCTGGCAGTACGGCAGCCTATACACCCCCGCCCGGCTGCTGGAGCGCGTCCTGGGCGCGCCCTTCGACCCGGACGTTTACCTGGATTATTTGGAGGGCAAGTGCCGGGAGATCTACGGGCTGTAAAGGCCGCGCCTTTCCCCGGCGCTTTTACGGACAAAACAAAGCAATCCGGAACAGGATTTTTCCCGCGGATTGCCTTATCATCAACCGTGAAAGGAGGGAGACCGGATGGACTGGATCAAAACCATCAATCAGGCCATCGCCTGCATGGAGGACCACCTGACCGACGGAATCACGCTTGCGGACATCGCGGAGCACGTGCATCTTTCGGCGTTTCATTTCCACAGGGCGTTTTCCCTGCTGACGGATATGTCCCCGGCGGAATACCTGCGGAAGAGGCGCCTTTCCCAGGCCGGGGCAGACCTGATGAACGGGGAAGAAAAAGTCATCGACGTGGCGATGAAGTACGGCTATGATTCGCCGGAAAGCTTTGCGAAGGCTTTCACAAGGTTTCACGGCGTGTCGCCGATGCAGGTCAAAAAAGGAAGCCCCATCCAGTTCATGAACCGGTTCACCGTCCGGATCACGATTGAAGGAGGCTGCATCATGGAGTACAGGATCGAAAAATGGGAAGAAATGGACCTGCTGGTGCACGCGAAAGAGTTTCACGCCGAGACCGGCAATCAGGAGATCCCCAAATTCTGGGATGCGTATTACGCCAATGAAGCGTACCGCAGGATCCCGGGGTATCTGGGCGTATGCGCCCAGCAGAAAACGGACGGCGACGGGTTCCGCTACGGCATCGGCTGCAAAGCCTCCGACGCGGAAGGCGTGCCGGAGGGCTTCGAGATCCTCCACATCCCCGCTTACACCTGGGCGGTTTTCAAGTGCGTCGGGCCGGTCCCCAAGGCGATCCAGGCCATGTGGGAAAGGATCTACAAGGAATGGCTGCCCGTTTCAGAGTACGAATTGATCCCCGATTACGATCTTGAAAACTACCTGCCCGGAGACCCGTCCGCCCGGGATTATGTGAGCGAGATCTGCATTCCCGTCAAAAGAAGCAGGGGCTGACCGCTCCGGCCCCGAAAATAAAAAAGGCTTCCGGCGCTGAAAAGCGCCGGGAGCCTTTTGATCGTTCACAACCGTTCGTACCATTCCACGGCGCGCTTCGGCCAGCCCTCCATGCACATGCCCGCGCCGTCGGCAAAGCCGTGCCCGCCGGTGGGGCCGATTTCCAGCCGGCAGGGGATGCCCTCTTCCCCCAGGGCCCGGGCCAGCGCCCGGGAATGCTCCGGGTCCACCAATTGATCCTGCGCCGTGGCAAAAATCGCAGTAGGCGGAAAGCCCTCCACGTGCTGCGGGATTTCAAAGCAGCTTTCGCAGGCCTCCTGCATGGTGCAGCCCACGCCGGCGCGGGCGAAGGCGTCCTTGTCCTCCCCTTCGTCCCATTCTTCGGCGTCCATCAGCCGGTAGGACGTGACGGGATACACCGGGAAGCAGGCCTGCGGCTTCGGCAGACCGAAGGCGGGATATCCCTTTTCCGTATTCCAGAGGCACACCAGATATCCGCCGGCGGAAAACCCGCAGGTGATATAGCTTTCCGGCCGAACGCGGAATTCGTCCTTCCGCGACGCGATGATCCGCAAGGCCCGGGCCATGTCCTCCATGGCCAGCACCGCCGCTCCGTCCGCCTTCACCCGGTAAGTCAGGATGAACACATGATAGCCCAGTTCGTTGAAGATCCGGGCCACCGGCCAACCCTCCGTCAGGTTCCATACGTTCACGAACCCGCCCCCGGGCACCAGCAGGACGAAGGGCCGCCCATCCGCCGCCGGGTCGGAAGATGGGAAATGGACGATGCTGGCGCTTTCCCTGGCGGGATCGGCTTTTCTTTCTTCCTCTGTGTACAGCTTATAATAATATTCTCCCCTGTCCGCCGCCTCAAACAGCCGGACGAAGCCGCGCTCCAGATTGCGCCATCCCATCCGGTCGGCGATTTCCTGCAGCGTCCAGCGATAGAACTCCTCTTTGGACAGATCCCACTTGCTGATGGCCTCCGGGGCGATCGGGGCGATCCTGGGGTCTTCCAGCAGCTGCCCCAGCGTTTTGTCCTTCAGCATTTTTGTTCTCTCCTTTTTACGAATCAAACGGAAGCGCTTTCCGTGTTTATCCAGTACCGCCGAACGGTGCCACCGTCGGTGGCGATCTCGTTTTCCAGCACGCCGCCGCAGCGCAGGATGGTGCGTTCGCTTTTCGTATTCCACGTGTGGCAGGTGACCAGCACCCGCGGGATGCCCCGTTCCCGCGCCTTTTCCACGCACAGGCGCAGCATCCGGGGCGCGTAGCCCTTCCCCCGTTCCGAGGGCCTGATGCTGTAACCGATATGCCCGCCCCAGGAGCCCAGGATGGGGTGGTCGATGTGGTGGCGCAGATCGATGATCCCCACGATCCGGCGGTCGCTCTCCCGCAGGGCGAGATACACCGAAGCGGACACGCGGCCCTCCGGCACGGTGGCGGGGTTTTCCCCCAGCCGGAGGCGTTCCAGCCACGCGCCGTAGCTTTCGCATTCCTCCAGGCCCGCGCAGCCGGCGAAGCTGTCCGGGTCGCGGGCTTCCATAAGCTCCCGCCGCATGGCCCAGACCTCGCTTTCGTGTTCCGGGGCGGGGGCAGTCAGCCTGATCTGATCCATTCCGTCATCTCCCCAGCCGGATCTTCCGGCGCTCCACGGCGGCGGCGTATTCCTTTTCCTCTTCCTCCCCCTCCGGGGTGAAGGCGGGCACCACGGGGGCGGGGTTTTCATCCGCGTCCAGGGCCACGTACACGGCGTAGGCGCGGTTCACCATTTCCCGCTTGCCGTTGAGCTTTTCCACAAAGCTGTCCACCCGCACCTCCATGCTGGTGCGGCCCGCCCAGGTGACCCGGGCCTCCTGCACCACGGTGTCGTTCAGGTGGGCCGGGGCGATGAAATCCAAATGGTCCACGCACACCGTGGTCACCGCGCAGTGGGCGAACCGCCGGGCCGCCACCGCGCCGATCACGTCGATCCAGGCCATCAGCTGCCCGCCGAAAAGCCGGGGCGTCTGATAGCCGTTGCAGTGCTGGGGCATCACGATCTGCACGCTGGATGTGATTTCCGTCATGGTGTTCCCTCCGCCGTTTTTTCCTATTATATCCGATCCCGCGCCCCGGCGCAAGGGCATGCCCGGGGCGGCGCGGGCATATCCTGTCCGGGGAGGGACGGCAATGGGCAGGATCCTGGCATGGACATTGGCGCTGTGGCTGCTGGCCTGGCCGGCGCAGGCCTCGGAGGGGCCCCGGGGCACGCTGGTCTGGATCGAATTGGACAGCATGCGCCTGACGGTATACCGGGACGGCCGCCCCGTTTCCGTTTACCCCATCGCCGCCGGGAAGCGCTCCACGCCCTCGCCCATCGGCGTGTTCCGCGTCACCCACCGCTTTGCCACGGAGCTTTCGGGCTTCGGCACCCGGTTCCTGGGGCTGAACGTGCCCTGGGGCAGCTACGGCATCCACGGCACCAACCGCCCCGAGTCCATCGGCAGCGCCGCGTCCCACGGCTGCATCCGGCTGAATGTGAAAAACGCCGAGGCGCTGTATGATCTGGTGCCCAACGGCGCCCGGGTAGTGATCGAGGGCGGGCCGTACGGGCCGCTGAACTGGGGCGTGCGCACGCTTCGGGAGGGCGACCGGGGGGCGGACGTAAGGCAGCTCCAGCTCCGGCTGATCCAAAGGGGCTTTCTCTGGGGCGGGGCGGACGGGTCCTTCGGCCCGGCCACAAAAAAGGCGGTGGCCGCCGCCCGGAGGGCGCTGGGCCTGCCCCCGGGGGACGCGGCGGACCCGGCGCTGCAGCAGGCCCTGGGAATGATCCCCTTCGACTGATAAAATTGACTTTTTCCATATCCCTCATTATAATGAAAACACGATTCGAGCGAATGCAAAAAAATTGCTGTGCCATTCCGCAAAGGGGGGAAGAAAAAATGAAAAAAACGCTTGCCTGTCTGCTGTGCAGCCTGCTGCTCCTGCCCCTCTTCGCCCAGGCTGAGGAAACGGAGGGGCCGGAAACGCTTGTCAGCGGGGGTTACAAATACATCCTGCTGGAAGACGGAACGGCGGAAATCACAGGGTATTCAGGAGACGCAGAAAGCCTGACCGTCCCGGCGGAAATCGACGGACACAGCGTGACCGGCATCGGGGAAGGAGCGTTTTCATGGTGCTCCAACCTGACAGAGATCACGATCCCGGACAGCGTGGTAAAGATCGGAGCAAATCCATTCGCATACTGCGAAAACCTATCCGTAATCAGCGTATCCCCGGATCATCCCACGCTGGCGGTGATCGACGGCGCGCTATTTGAGAAAGCAGAAAAGCGCCTGGTCTCCTATTTCGGGGAAATAGATAGACAAGCCTATGAAATCCCCCAGGAAATCCGAATCATCGGGGATTATACGTTTTCCGGACGCAAAAACCTGACCATCATCTCCATCCCGGACAGCGTGACCAGCATCGGGGATTATACGTTTCTCGGGTGCAACAGCCTGACCCTTACTGTAACACGGAACAGCTATGCCGCGAAGTACTGCAAGGAAAACAACCTGGCATACACCTATACCGATAGCCTGGACTGGCTGAACGACTGACCGGAAGATGGCCGGATCGTTTGGGGGAACCGCGCTTCGGCGGCGAAGGGCGGCTCCCCTTTTTGCTTTCCGCTCCGGCGTATTTTTCCCGACTGCTTGACAAATCCGGGGGAAACGGCGATAATGAAACGAAATCTTTTTGGAAGGTGCGTGGAAGTCATGGGCGAATTGACGATGGACAAGCTGGTGGCCCTGTGCAAGGTGCGGGGCTTTATTTTCCCGGGCAGCGAGATTTACGGCGGCCTGGCCAATAGCTGGGATTACGGCCCCCTGGGCGTGGAATTCAAGAACAACGTGAAAAAGGCCTGGCTCAAAAAGTTCGTGCAGGAGAGCAAATACAACGTGGGGCTGGACAGCGCCATCCTGATGAACCGGATGGTGTGGGTGGCCACCGGCCACGTGGCCACTTTCAACGATCCCCTCATGGACTGCCGGGCCTGCAAATCCCGCTTCCGGGCGGACAAGCTGATCGAGGACTGGGGAAAGGCGAACGGCCAGGACATCCAGGCCGACGGCTGGACCAACGAGCAGTACGAATCCTTCATCGCGGAAAAGGGCATCGTGTGCCCCACCTGCGGGAAGAAGGATTTTACCGGCATCCGCAAGTTCAACCTTATGTTCAAGACCCATCAGGGCGTCACGGAGGATTCCTCCAACGAAATCTACCTGCGCCCCGAAACGGCCCAGGGCATTTTCGTGAACTTCAAGAACATCGTCCGGGCCACCCGGCGCAAGCTGCCCATGGGCGTGGCCCAGGTGGGCAAGGCCTTCCGCAACGAGATCACCCCCGGCAACTTTATCTTCCGCATCCGGGAATTCGAGCAGATGGAGCTGGAATTCTTCTGCAAGCCCGGCACGGATCTGGAATGGTTTGAATACTGGCGCGCCTTCTGCCGGGATTGGCTGCTGAAACTGGGCATCCGGGAAGAAAGCCTGCGCCTGCGGGACCACAGCAAGGAAGAGCTGGCCTTCTATTCCAAGGCCACCACGGACTTTGAATACCTCTTCCCCTTCGGCTGGGGCGAATTGTGGGGCATCGCGGACCGCACGGATTACGATTTGACCCGGCACCAGGAAACCAGCGGCGAATCCATGGAATACATGGACCCCGTCACCAACGAGCGCTTCGTTCCCTACGTGATCGAGCCCTCCCTGGGCGCGGACCGGGCGGCCCTGGCCTTCCTGTGCAACGCCTACGACGAGGAGGAATTGGAGGGCGGCGACGTGCGCACGGTGCTGCACCTGCATCCCGCCCTGGCGCCTTTCAAGGCCGCCGTGCTGCCCCTGCAGAAAAACAAGCTGGGCGGCCTGGCCACCCAGATCCACGAGGAGCTGAGCCGGTATTTCATGGTGGATTACGACGAAACCGGCTCCATCGGCAAGCGCTACCGCCGCCAGGACGAGATCGGTACCCCCGTGTGCGTCACCGTGGACTTTGAAACCGAGGAAAGCGGCACCGTCACCGTCCGCGACCGGGACACCATGGAGCAGAAGCGCATCCCCGTCAGCGAGCTCAAGCAGTACATCGAGGACATGCAGCAGTTCTGAAAAACATGCAGGGGGACCGTTCCTTTTGAAGCCAAAGAACGGTCCCCCCGCGGCCCCCTCCAGGAAAGCCGTCCTGGAGGCTTTTTTTATTTCAGTCCAGGTGCAGCCGATAGTATATGGCGTCGAAGGTTTCGCTGCCGTCGTATTTGCTGTATTGGCCGGAATGATCCGGCCGGAAGCCGCATTTTTCCAGCACGTGCCCGGAGGCCGTGTTTGCCACTGCCCGGCTGGCCGAAAAATCCCGGGCGCCCTTGCATTCGTACGCCCACCGGATCATGGCGCGGGCGGCCTCGGTGGCGTAGCCCCGGCCCCAGTAATCATAGTTCAGGTTATAGCCCAGATGATACAGCCCGTCCTTTTCCTCCAGGCCCACGCTGCCGGTGCCGATCACCTTGCCGGTGCTTTTGAGCTGGAAAGCAAATTCATCGCTGTCCTCCCCCTGGGAAGCGATCCACCGGTGCGCCTGCTCTATGCCGGTATACAGCGCGTAGGGCATGAAGCGGTTCACCCGCGGGTCGCCGGCAAACTCGTATACGTCCCGGGCGTCCCCCGGCTGCAGGGGCCTGAGGATCAGCCGTTCCGTTTCGATGCGTCTTTCCATTTTTACCTCGTCCGCTTTTTCAGCGGCAGCGTCACCGCGTAGCACGCCGCGGCGCACAGCACCACCGCCGCGCCCACGCCCGTGCCCAGGTGATAGGCGGCCACCAGGCCCGCCACGCCGGAAAACAGGCCGATAAGCACGCTGAACGCCGCGTGCTGCCGGGCCGTGCGGGAAATGTTCCGCGCCGCCGCGGCGGGCAGGATCAGCAGCGCGTTGATCAAAAGCACCCCCACCCAGCGGATGGACAGCATCACCGCCACCGCCACCAGCGCCACGAAGGCGTACTCCACCCACTTCGTATTGATCCCCCTGCTCTGGGCCAGGGCGGGGTTCACCGCGGTGAGCAGGAGTTTATTGTACAGCGCCACCCAAGCCCCCACCCCCAGGGGCAGGGCGAGCAGCAGGCCCAGCAGGTTCCCCGGCTTCACGGCCAGCACGTCCCCGGCCAGCAGATAGGAATATTTGGCGAAGGTGCCGTTTCCGCTTAAGATCAGCAGGCCCACGGCGATGCCCGTGGAGGAAAACACGCTGATGATGGTATCGGCGCTCTCGCCCCCGGTGCGGTTGATGTGGGAGATCGCCAGAGCCCAGAGGATGCCGAATACGATCATGCTGATCAATTCGTTCTGCACCCCCAGCAGCATCCCCAGGCCCACCCCCGCCAGGGCGGAATGCCCCAGGGCATCGGAAAAGAAGGCCATGCGCCGGTTCACGGCCATGGTGCCCAGCAGCGCCAGCAGGGGCGTGAGCAGCAGGATCGCCAGCAGGGCGGATTTCATCCGCTCCAGCTGGAAGCACTCAAAGGGCAGGATCGCATCCATCACGGAATAAATCGCAGACAAGGGAAAAATCCTCGCTTTCCCGGCCTCCCGGCCGTCGGCAGTCAGTTACCGGTGGGAGACGCAGCCTTCACCGACATTTCCACCCAGGCGGGGGCAAAGCCGCATTTCAGGGCGTTGCGCACCGAGGGCAGATTGGACCAGGCGGCGCAGTAGAAGGGCACCTTGCCCCGGTCAAGGATCTCCAGGGCCAGGCGGCCGGTGAGCGCCGCGGCCACGCCCCGGCGGCGGTAGGCGGGCAGCACGTCGATGCCGATCTGCCACATCTCCTCCGCGTCCGCGCTGCACCCGGCCAGGGCGATCAGCCTGTCCCCGTCGTACGCCCCCACGCCCAGCACGTCCAGCTCCTTCCGCTCCTCGCACAGGGCGTTGTGCCATTCCGGCTGATACAGGCCCGCAAAGCCCGCTTTTTCGATCACCCGCAGGGGATAGGGGCATTCCGGCGCCCGCAGCCGGTCCAGCCGGGGCAGGAAGTATTCCGCCTGGAAAAACGTCTGGCAGTCCCGTGGATCCAGCCGGCGATAAAGCTCCAGCATCCGGGTGGCCTCAAAGCAGCGGTAAAAATCGCCGCCGTTCACGTATTCCGTCACCGCCTCCCGGCATTCCTCCCGGACGGACGCCACCGCGTTCATGCCGTAGGAAACCAGCAGGCAGGATACGGGCTTGGTATAGTATCGCTTGGCGTCGGGGCCCAGTCCGCCGGAAACGATCACCGGCTCGGACCGTAAAAAATCCTCCGGGCGGCAGTTCAGATCCCGGGCGGACTGCTCCATGGCGACGCGCAGGATCTCTTTTTGAGAAAACACAGTAAGCAAGCTCCTTTATGCTTTACCGGACCTCCAGCCGCCAGGCCTCCAGCGTCCGGGCATCATAATCCTCAATCAGCAGCAGATCGCCGACATGCCATTCCATGCAGGAAGAAACATTCCTTTTTTCCAGGACATGATCCGTCAGGGACTCGGGGGCGCTCACCTCCGCGGTCTGCATGGAGGCGGGGTCCAGCAGCTGGAAGCTGGCCTGCCCGTTCTCTTTATTCTGCAGGTTCAGCAGCAGATACCGGCCGTCCGGGGAAGGGCAGCCCCAGCCGAGATACTGCCCGGAAAGCACTTCCTTGGCGCTGCCGTTTTTCTCCGTCCGCACCAGGGCGCGCTTCCCGGGATCGTTCCGGTTGTATTGTTCCAGCAAAGAGATCCCGGGAACGGACGCATGCAGATACAGGGCCGGAAATACGGACCGCACGATCGTCAGCGCCGAATCCGCCCGCCATTTTCCGCTTCCGTCCGGATGGGCGAAACAGACCTGGATTTCAGAACTGCCCGCGCAGGCGAGCGTCCATCCGCCGTCCGCCGTTTCAAACAGGCCGGGAACCGGTTCTCCCGGCAGCTCGCACAGCAGCTCCGTTTTTCCGCTGTCCATCGCGTACCGGGCCAGAGAAACCGTGCGGCGGACAGGATCAATCGTTAATCTCGCCAGCACATAGTACACGTATCCGCCGCCCCGGTCAAAAGCCGCTATCAGGACGTGCCCGTTCTGCTCGCCCGGTTCGGGGGCGTATGCGGCGGCCCGGAACGCTTCGCCGCTTTCCGCATCCAGGAGGATCAGATCCATATTCATCCGCAGGATATCCATCGCATGCAGGATAGATATGACGGCGTACCGTCCGTCCGGCGACCAGGAAACGTCGGGAGTCATGGTCTTTACGATCAGGCTGAAAAACAGCTTGTCCAGCTTGCCGTCGGGGTCCCCCGCGCCCCGTTCCGGCGCGGACTTGAGCGCCAGCGCCCGGCCGCCGCGGAGCATGTACAGCTGCCCGTCCTCCGCCCGCCACAGCCACGTTTCCCCGTCCGGGGCCAGGCTGACGGGCATTCCGCCCAGGGCGACGCCCTCCGCGGGCAGCTCCGCCTGCACCAGCTCAAAGGCCTTTCCTTTTTCAAAGGCCGCCTGCAGGGAGCTTTCCCCCTCGGCCTGCGCGCCGCAGCCGCACAGCAGGCCCAGCGCCAGCGCGCAGCACAGGAAAAATGCAACAAGTTTCCTCATCTGTTTTTCCTCCTGATCTTAACCATCCCTATTGCCAGACCAGATGCCAGGCCTGCACCCCGTGGCTGTTCGCATCATAGATCAGCAGCGTGCCGTCGGCGTTCCACTCCATGCAGGGCGGATAATCCTGGCTGTAAGCCGTGCTGAAATACAGTTCCAGGCCGGCCAGGCCCTCCGGGACCGCCACCGGGCGCACCTCCATGGTTTCCAGATTCATCAGGTAGAGCCGGTACAGATTCAGGCCCCTGTGCTGCTTGCCGCCGGACGCGCTCAGCAGCGCGTAATGCCCGTCCGGGGAAAGGCAGAAGGACATCACACTCATGATAACGGCGCTGTCCATCTCCTCCGCATAGGCCGTGAGCCTTGCCTTCTGCTCCTCGTCGGCGTAGGAAAGCTCCCTGCTTTTCACCACGTCCGTAAGCCACGCCACGGCCTCGTCCTCCATCTGCACGGCCCGGACTTCGGCGCCGTCCTCACTGTCGGACCGGAGATACCAGTAATGCGCCGTGTCGATCCCCTCCGGGGTAACGCGGAGCAGCCGCATGGTCTGCACGAACATGAGGATCGGCTCCACGGCTCTTACCGGAACGAGCTGTTCGGCAGCGTTGGCAGCGCTGGCAGCGCCGCTGGCCTGCATCGCCGTCTGGGAGTAGCCGTACCCCAGGCCGTAGCCGGTATCGGCGGAGAAATTCAGCTTCAGCAGCGACCATTTGCCCTCCAGGGGCAGGTCCGTCCTTTGCAGGGTTTTTCCGCTGTCCGCCGCATACAGCCGCAGCACGTCCCGCATGCCCCGGCTCTCCTCGCAGCTCCCCACCGCCAGCCAGTTCCCATCCTGTTTCTGGGTCAGGCTGGCACGGGAACTGGGATAATAGTCCGTACTCAGCGTTTCCGATCGGAAACCGTCCAGATCGCAGCGCTTCAGGGCATAGGGAGAAGCGCCCTCACGCTTTCTCGTCATATCGAAATAATAGATATATTTTTCCGTGCGGTCGAAAGCAGCCTGCAACGCCATGCCGTAATCATCGCTTTTGAACTCGGCGCCGTAAGCCGCCGCCAGAAACGCTTCCCCGGTTTCCGTATCCAGCAGCGTAAGATTCATGGACGTATGCCCCGCCATCTTGACCGCATACCGGGCGTTGGTCATCAGGGCATAGCGCCCGTCCGGGGACCAGGAAACGCCCTCGTATCCCGGGATGATCCGGGGCAGCATGGAAACCGTTTCTTCCAGCGTGCCGAAGGGATCGCCCACGCCCCGCTCCGGCGCGGCCTTCACAGGCAGGGCTTGGCCGTCCCGCACCACGTACAGGGCGTCCTTCGTCCGCCACAGGTACGTTTTCCCGTCCGGGGACAGAGCGACGGGCATCCCGCCCAGGGCGACGCCCTCCGCGGGCAGCTCCGCCTTCACCAGCTCAAAGGCTTTTCCTTCCTCATAAGCCGTCTGCAGGGGGCTTTTCTCCGGCGCGGCGGCCTTCGTTTCCTGGGAACCGCAGCCGCACAGCATCAGGAGCAGCAGGATAACGAGCAGCTTTTTCACGGCGATCCTTCCTTTCCGAAATAGCAGTGGAAAAATGCGTGCGTCAGCGCGCGGTGAGCCGGAAAGCCCCCGGCAGATCGGTATTGACGTCATAGATCAGCAGCGTTCCGTCCCCGTTCCACACCATGCCGGGCGGGAACTTGGCCGTCAGCGGAGTATTGAAAGCCAGGGTGGCCAGGCCTTCCGGCGCGTCCACCGGGCGGATTTCCAGGGTTTCCACGTCCATCAGGAAGAAGCGGCAAAGCTCCCGGCTGCTGCCCACGTTGATCAGCGCGTACCGCCCGTCGGGGGACAGGCAGCCGCAGGTGGAGCGGGGCTGCGGCGCGTTCAGCAGCTCCTCGCCGTACGCCTGCAGCGCCTCCCATTCTTCTTCCGTATACTCGCCGCGGTTCGCCATCCGGCTCAGGATGGAAACGATCCCCTCGTCCACAGGCTCCAGCCGCACGTTTTTCATTTCGCCCCCATCGTCCGCAAAGCGCCAGTAATGCTCCGTGTCCGGCCCGTCCGGGGTGATCCTGCCGATATTCATGGCTTCCAAAACGGCGCTGATCCGCATGCTATTGGGGCTCACGGCAGCCCCCTCCATCGCCGCCACATCTGCCGTCGTTGCCGTGGGGCCGCCGATCATGAGCCCATAGCCGGTCCGGGCGGAATAGAGCATCGATCTCGTGCTCCACGTGCCCGCCTTGAAAGCGCGGACGGAAGGCTGCGCCGCGCCGCCGTCCCCGCATGCGTATACCGCTTCACGGTCCCTGTTTTCCGGCCCCGTCGCGCCCAGCACCAGGCAGCCGCCGTCGGGGGTTTCATACAGGCCGGGGACCGTGGCCAGGGCCGGGATCCCGCAAATGCGCTGCGTTTCGTACGTGTCCATATCGCAGCGATACAGGCCGAACTCCCCTTGGGAAAGGCTGTTGACAACGCCCGTGAAATACACGTACCGCCCGGTGCGGTCAAACTTCGCTTCGTACAGGCGTCCGCCTTCCGCCGTCACAATGTTCTTGGACAGCGCCAGCGCGTGGAACACTTCCCCGTTTTCGGTGTCCAGCACCATCAGGCCGATGGTCTGATTACTTTTGAGCGCCACGCGCTTGCCGGTCAGCAGGGCATACCGCCCGTCCGGCGACCAGCAAACGCCCTCCTGCCCAAACATGAACCCCATCCGGCTCAGATTCTTTTCCAGGTTTTCATAAGGGTCGCCCGCGCCCCGGTCCGGAGCGGCCTTCACCGGAACGTCGGCGCCGTCCCGGGTCAGGTACAGGCCCGGATAATCCGACCAGATCACACAACGCCCGTCCGGGGATATGCTCAGGGGCATCCGGACGTTTTCCGCCCCGGGGTCTGGCAGCTCCGCCTGCACCAGTTCAAAGGTCTTTCCTTCTTCGAAGGCCGCCTGCAGGGGGCTTTTTCCCTCCGGAGCCGGCGCGGCAGCCGGGGCGTCCTGGGCCGGGGCGGCGGCGTCCTTCGTTTCCTGGGAACCGCAGCCGCACAGCAGGCACAGCATCAGGAGCAGCAGGGTGACGAGCAGCTTTTTCACGGATGACCCATCCTTTCCATTCGGTCGGCCTTTACGGCACATACTGCGCGCCCGCGCCGCCGTCGCGCTCGAAGGCGCTGCCGATTTCATTGCGGAACACGTTCATGAATTCGGGGGAGGAAAAGACCTCCTGGGGCGCGCCGGTCTTGAGCACCCGCTGCTGCACCAGCACCACGTAATCCGCGTACCGGCGCACCAGATCCCAATCGTGGGACACCATGAGAATGGCCAGGTGGTGGGTCCTGCGCAGGGCGGACACGGTCTGCAAAAAGAGCTGCAATCCGTTCTGGTCCACGCCGGACACGGGCTCGTCCAGCACCAGCAGATCCGGAAGCGGACAGAGCGCCATCGCCAGCAGCACCCGCTGCAGCTCCCCGCCGCTCAACGCCCCCAGGCGCTTGTCGATGAGGCTGGCGGCCTGGGTCTCCTCCAGGGCGGCGTGCACCCGGCGGCGCATGTCCTTTCCGATGCCCGTCCACACCGGGCGGCTGCCCAGGCTGGCGGCCATGAGATCACACACCGTCAGCGGCATTTCCCGGTCAAAGGGAAGCTGCTGGGGCACATAGCCGATCCGGGGCACGGGCAGGGCATGGCCCGCCTCGTCCACGTGCCGGATCACGCCCGTATGGGCGCGCTGGCCCAGGATGGCCTGCACCAGCGTGGTTTTTCCCGCGCCGTTGGGCCCCACCAGGGCGGTGAGCTGGCCGCAGTGGATGTGAAAGCTCACGTCCTCAAGCAGCACGTCCGCCCCGGCGGTGACGCCCACCCAGTCCAATTCGATCCGGCACAGGCTGCACGCCCCGCCGGCATTCTGATCACGCTTCGTCGCCATCGCTCAGATCCGGGTTCATTTCGGGAATGTCGTTTTCGTCCACCGCGGGCACGGTGGTCTGGGTGAGGAGCGCCCGCAGCTGGGCCTCCACCTCGTCCGCCACGTCGGGATGATCCTTCAAATACTGGCGGGCGTTGTCCCTTCCCTGGGCGATGCGCTGATCCTTGTAGGAGAACCAGGCGCCGGACTTGGTAATGATATCCTTGGCCACGGCATTGTCCAGCAGGCTGCCTTCCCGGCTGATGCCCTGCCCGTAGATCAGATCGAATTCGCAGGTGCGGAAGGGCGGGGCTACCTTGTTCTTGACCACCTTCACCTTGGTGCGGTTGCCGATGACCTCGCTGCCGTTCTTGAGCTGCTCGCCGCGGCGCACGTCCAGGCGCACGGAGGCGTAGAATTTCAGCGCCCGGCCGCCGGGGGTGGTTTCAGGGTTGCCGTACATGACGCCCACCTTTTCACGGATCTGATTGATGAACAGGGCGATGGCGTTGGTTTTCGCCACCACGCCGGTGAGCTTGCGCATGGCCTGGCTCATGAGCCGGGCCTGGATGCCCACGAAGGAATCGCCCATTTCGCCGTCGATCTCGGCCCGGGGCACCAGGGCGGCCACGGAGTCGATCACCACGATGTCGATGGCGCCGGAGCGCAGCAGGGCCTCGGCGATCTC
>JAFZQK010000054.1 GCA_017620455.1 Clostridia bacterium | reverse complement strand
GGCCTAACTGATCCAGCAGGGCCTGCAGTTCCTTATCGTCGTACACGTAATGCTCCTGCTTGTTTTTCGTCACCTTGTACAGCGGCGGCATGGCGATGTACACGAAGCCGTTTTCGATGAGGGGGCGCATGTAGCGGTAGAAGAAGGTGAGCATCAGGATGCGGATGTGCGCGCCGTCCACGTCGGCGTCCGTCATGCAGACGATGCGGTGGTAGCGCAGCTTTTCCATGCTGAATTCGCTGCCCACGCCGCAGCCGAAGGCGGTGATCATGTTCTTGATTTCCTGATTGATCAGGATCTTGTCCAGCCGGGCCTTTTCCACGTTGAGGATTTTGCCGCGCAGGGGCAGGATGGCCTGATAATGCCGGTCGCGGCCCGTTTTGGCGCTGCCGCCGGCGCTGTCGCCCTCCACGATGAAGATCTCGCACTTGGCCGGGTCCCGCTCGGTGCAGTCGGCCAGCTTGCCGGGCAGAGACGCGGATTCCAGCACCGACTTGCGCCGGGTCAGGTCCCGGGCCTTGCGGGCGGCTTCCCGGGCCCGGGCGGCGCCCAGGCAGCGGTCCAGGATGATCCGGGCCACGGTGGGGTTTTCCTCCAGGAAGGTGTTCAGCCCTTCGGAAACCAGGCTGTCCACGATGGGGCGCACCTCGCTGTTGCCCAGCTTGGATTTGGTCTGGCCCTCGAACTGGGGCTCGTGCATTTTGACGGAAATGACCGCGGCCAGGGATTCCCGGGTATCCTCGCCCTTGAGGTTGGCGTCGGCTTCTTTTAAGATCTTGTAGCGGCGACCGTAATCGTTGACGGCCCGGGTGAGGGCGCTTTGGAAGCCCATCAGGTGGGTGCCGCCCTCGGGGGTGTGGATATTGTTGGCGAAGGCGTAAATGTTTTCGGAGTAGCTGTCGTTGTACTGCATGGCCACTTCCACGGATACGCCGTTTTTCAGCCCCTCCACGTAAATGGGCTCGGGGAAGAGCACTTCCTTGTTCTTATTCAGGTATTTGACGAATTCCCGGATGCCGCCCTCGTAGTGGAAGGTGCGCTCCACGGGCTCCTCGGGCCGCTCGTCCCGGAGCACGATTTTGATGCCCTTATTGAGGAACGCCATTTCCCGGATGCGGGCCTTCAGTACGTCGAATGAAAACTCGATCCCGGGATCGAACACGCCCTCGGGGTTGTCCTCGGTGCGGATATCGGGCCAGAACTGTACCGTGGTGCCCGTTTCCGCCGTTTCGCCGATGACGCGCAGGTCGTATTCGATCTTGCCGATGTTGTATTCCTGCTCGTAGATTTTGCCGTCCTGGCGCACCTCCACCCGCATGTGGCGGGAAAGGGCGTTCACCACGCTGGCGCCCACGCCGTGCAGGCCGCCGGAGACCTTGTACCCCTCGCCGCCGAATTTGCCCCCGGCGTGCAGGATGGTCAGGCACACCTCCACCGCGGGGCGGCCCATCTTGGGATGGATGCCCACGGGGAAGCCGCGGCCGTTGTCCTTCACCCGGCAGGACCCGTCCTTGCACAGTGTCACCAGGATCTCGGTGCAGTAGCCGGCCAGGGCCTCGTCGATGGCGTTGTCCACGATTTCATAGACGCAGTGGTGCAATCCCCGGGCGTCTGTGGAGCCGATATACATGCCGGGGCGCTTGCGCACCGCCTCCAGGCCTTCCAGCACCTGGATCTGCGTTTCGTCATATTTCTGCTGGGGCGCGTTTTCTTCGTTCGCCGGGGCTTGCTCCTGCCGGGCGGAAGCGCGCTGTTCCGCGTCCAGATTTTCCAAATCCGCTGCCATAATTTCCTCCTGATCCCGGGGCGATTTTTCCTTGGCGGACAGAAAACTGTCCATCAATTCATTATAACACAATTCTGACAATTTGGGAAGGGTTTCTTCATAATAAATGCAAAAGAATTTTTGTATAATTTGGGCAAAAGAAAACGCCCGGGAAGGGCGGCTGGGGGAGAGGGAAAATTATAGATTTCTTTTCGGATTGTTCGTCTGGCACAGGAGGGAATCAAGGCGCATTTTGCAAGGACAAGCCTTCCCCTCGGGGGGCTTCTATTCCGCGCACAGCGCGGTTTTCAATTCTTTCATGGTTCTGAACTGCCACGGGGTGTCATACCCGGGGCAGAGGCCGTCGGGATCGAACAGGGCGCAGGCGATGCCTGCGTTTTTTCCGGCGTCCAGGTCGATCGTCCGGTCGCCGATCATCACGCAGTCCACCCGGGAAAGGCTGTGCTTTTCGATCAGGTGGTTCAGCGCGTCCGGGGCGGGCTTGCGGGGGAAGGCGTCCAGGCTGGTGATCCGGTCTGCGAACAGCGCCTGGATGCCGTCCTTGTGCAGATAGCCTTCCAGGCTGGCGCCCCGGTGGGTGTAGAGATAATTGCTTCCCCCCAGGCGGCAGACGGTTTCCAGCACGTCCTTGGCCCCGGGGTACATGAGCACGCCGTCGATGGGCTCCTCCTCGGAATGGCGGCGGTAGGCGGCGAGGAGTTCCTCCTCCGTCCCCGCGCCCCGGGCAGCAAAAACCCGGGCACATTCCAGGTTGGACCGCTTGTTCAGGGCGTAGACCTCCTCGTATGAGGCGTCCGCGCCCAGTTCATGCAGCCCCCGAAGGAAGGCCCGGGCAATGCGCCCGTAGGTATCGTACAGCGTGCCGTCAAAATCCCAGAAGAAATGACGGTATCGCATGGCGGTTATTTCGCGGGCTCGTACTTGGGCAGCTCGCTGGTGCAGTGGGGGCAGCGGGTGGCGTCGTCGGCGATCTCGGAGCAGCAGAAGGGGCACTTGCGGGCTTCCTTTTCGGGGGCGGGCTCTTCCTTCTTCTTCATCTTGTTGATGGCCTTGATCACCAGGAAGATGCACAGGGCAACCAGGATAAAGTCAATGACGGTCTGGATGAAGTTGCCGTAATTGAAGGTGGCGATGCCGCGTTCCGCAGCTTCTTCGATGGACTTGGGGACGGCTTCGCCCTCGGGCACCTTGCCCAGCAGCGCGAACATGCCGCTGACGTTGGCGCCGCCGGTGATCAGGCCGATGACGGGCATGAACAGATCGTTGACCACGGAAGTGACGATCTTGCCGAACGCGCCGCCGATGATGACGCCGACCGCCATATCGACCACGTTGCCCTTGACGGCGAATTCCTTGAATTCCTTGATGAACTTGGAAGCCATTACATGTCATCCCTTTCGTTATTTTGGTCTCACACCGGGCCTATTATACCACACATGGGGGACCGGGGCAATACTTTAACGAAATAAACCGCCGAAGAACAGAAAAAACCCGTTCCATTTTGGAACGGGCAAAAATGCTTTTGATTTACTGGGGCTGTTTGGTGCCGCACTCGGGGCAGAATTTGGCGCTGCGGGGGATCTTCTGGCCGCATTCGCAGCAGTATTTGGTTTCGCCGGTGTATTCCGCGGGGGCGGCTTGCTGCGCCTGGGGGGCGGCGGCGGGGGCCTGCTGGAAGGCCTGGCTGATCATCTGGCCCAGCATGGCGCCGGCGCCCATGCCCGCGCCCATGCCGGCCGCGCCGTTCTGGTTGTTGGCGGCGTCGTGGATGGCGGTGGCGGCCTGGTACTGGGCGTACTGCTGCAAATCGCCCACCACGTTCATGGAGGTGTGCTGATCCATGGCCTGCTCCACCTGGTCCGGCAGGGAGATGTTTTCGATCACGAAGGATTCCAATTTCAGCCCCAGGCTCTCGATGCGGGGCGCCAGGGTCTTGAGGGCGAACTCGCCCAGCTCGTCGTAATTGGCGGCCAGATCCAGCGCGGGGATCTTGCTCTGGGCCACGGCGTCGGAGAAGCCGGAAACCAGAATGCGCTTGAGCTGGCCGGTGACGCCTTCGGTGGTCATGTACGCGGCGGTGCCGAAAACCTCCTTGAGGAACACCTTGGGATCGGCCACCCGGAAGGAATACGCGCCGTGGGCCCGCAGGCGGATCATGCCGAATTCGCTGTCCCGCATCATCACGGGGCTGCTGGTGCCCCATTTCTGATCCAGGAACTGCCGGGTGTTGATGAAATACACCTCGGCCTTGAAGGGGCTGTTGAAGCCGTATTTCCAGGACTGCAGCAGCGTCATGACGGGCATGTTCTGGGTGGACAGCTCGTACCGGCCGGGCTGGAACACGTCGGCGATGCGGCCTTCGTTGACCATGATGGCCACCTGGCTTTCCCGTACGGTGAGCTGCGCGCCCATCATGATTTCCTTGCCGCCCCGGTCATAGCGGTACACCATGGTGTTGGGGGAGGAATCCTTCCATTCGATGACGTCGATGAACTGGCCGGAGATCACGGAAAAAATGCCCATTTCGTTATCCTCCTATTCAGGTAGATGATTGCTCCTGCCCGCCCAGCAGCCCCTGCAGGCTTTCCATCCAGGCGGAGCGGGTGACTTCCATATCCAGATCCAGGAATTCCTTGATGCGCTGGATGGATTCGGCGATGTGGGTGTCGGTGCGCTTGCCCATGGCCTCGGGGGTCTCCTTTTCCTGGCCGTGCATGGGCATGCACACGATGCGGATGTGCCGGGGGGTGAGCACCGCCACGGCGTAGTAAATGCCCTCCACGTAGCGGCCGAAGAAATTGTTGCGCAGCGCGCTTTCCAGGCGCTGCTGGGCGTGGCCCCGGTGCTCGGAGAGGTATACCTCGCCCTGGGGCATGTCGATATCGTACAGCACGCAGGGCTGATCCAGGCTCACGTGGGAGCGGATCAGCTTCATTTCCCGCTTCACGCTTTCCCAGTCCGTCAGCTCCCCGGCCAGCAGCTGGTGCACCAGTTCGTCCCGCTGGATGGTGAGCATGGCTTCTTCGTCGTAGTAGTCGTCGTAAATATCCGAATGCAGGCGGTTGAGCACGGCGGTCAGCTGCCGGAGGGCCACCATCTGCTTCTGGGGGTCGTCGTTGACCTCGAAGATGGGCAGGCTGGGCCGGCCGTAGCGCAGGAACTTGGTCAGGGGGAAGGCGTCCTGCTTTTCCAGGCGGTAGCCCACGGCGTCGATGGCCTTGGAGTTCAGCAGGTCGATGGCCTCCTGGGGGCCGTAGGCGAAATAGGGCGCGCGGCAATCCAGCCGGGCCCAGTTGATCTTATCCCGGAACATGGCCTGGATGTCCGTCCGGTCCGTGACAAGCAGCAGTTTGTACAAATTGCCTCGCCTCCATACCTGTTCAGTCAGCGTCTGTCCGCTGTGCGTGCTTTCTGATTATACCATAATGCATACGGTATGACAATCTTTTTTTCCGGCCGGCCGGCGGCCCCGCCCGACGGAAAAAGCAGGCGGCGGGGCGCGCAGGAGCGCTCCGCCGCTTTGGAGTCAGGGATGATACAGCTTATGGGTCTGATACTGGGGATCGCAGGTGATGTTCACCCGCAGGCGGCGGAAAATGTTTTCGTCCACCGGGGCCAGGATCACCGTGGAATGGGCCTCGCACCCCGCCAGCTTCTGCAGCTGGGCCATGGCCAGGGCTGCGGATTCGTCCGTGGCGGCGCAGATGGAGAGGGCCAGCAGGATCTCGTCCGAGTGCAGCCGGGGGTTGTGATTGCCCAGGTACTGGCATTTCAGGGTCTGGATCGGCTCGATCACGGAGGGGGAGATCAGCTTGTGGGCCTTCTCGATGCCCCCCAGGGCCTTCAGGGCGTTGAGCAGCAGCGCGGCGGAGGGGCCCAGCAGGTCGGTGGTCTTGCCGGTAACGATGCGGCCGTCGGGCAGCTCGATGGCCAGCGCGGGGGCGCCGGTCTCCCCGGCCCGGGTCCGGGCGGCGTCCACCACGGGGCGGTCGTCGTCGGAAAGGTTCATTTTCTGCAGCAGCAGCTCCAGCTTTTCCACCTCGCTGATTTCCGCGTGGCCCTGGCGCACCAGGCACCGGGCGGCGTAATAGCGGCGGATGATCTCCTGGCAGGCGGCCTGCCGGCACACCGCGTCGTCGATGATGCAGTTCCCGGCCATGTTGACGCCCATGTCCGTGGGGGACTTGTAGGGGGACTGGCCGTATATGTATTCAAACAGCGCGTTGAGGACGGGGAAGATCTCGATGTCCCGGTTGTAATTCACGGTGGTGATCCCGTACGCCTCCAGGTGGAACGGGTCGATCATGTTCACGTCGTCCAGATCGGCGGTGGCGGCTTCGTAAGCCACGTTGACGGGGTGCTTGAGGGGCAGGTTCCAGATGGGGAAGGTTTCAAACTTGGCGTAGCCGGCCTGGATGCCCCGGGCCCGGTCCTGATACAGCTGGCTGAGGCAGGTGGCCATTTTGCCGCTGCCGGGGCCGGGGGCGGTGACCAGCACCAGGGGACGGGTGGTTTCGATGTATTCGTTGCGGCCGAAGCCCTCGTCGCTGACGATGAGCTTCACGCTGTAGGGATAGCCCTCGATGGGATAATGGCGGTACACCCGGATGCCCAGGGATTCCAGGCGTTTTTTGAAGTGCACGGCGTTGTGCTGCTCCTGCCATTTGGTCATGACCACGCTGCCCACGTACAGCCCGATGGAGCGGAAAGCGTCGATCAGGCGCAGCACGTCCGCGTCGTAGGTGATGCCCAGATCGCCCCGGACCTTGCTCTTTTCAATGTCGTCGGCGTTGATGGCGATCACCAGCTCCGCCTGGTCCTTCAGGTTCAGCAGCATGCTGACCTTGCTGTCCGGCCTAAAGCCCGGCAGCACCCGGGAGGCGTGGTAATCGTCGAACAGCTTGCCCCCCAGCTCCAGGTACAGTTTGCCCCCGAACTGGGCGATGCGCTGGCGGATGTGCTCCGACTGCATGGCGGTGTATTTGTCGTGGTCAAACCCGATTTTCATGCCCTTCATCCCCCCCAGGTACAAAAAATCACACACAAAAAGGATTATAGCATGTTCCGCGGCCCGAAACAAGCGCCGGATTGATCGAAAATTGTTCAAACGCGGCGGAAAAGGCGGCGTCATGTCGATACTTGCGGGGCGGGCGCATGCCGTGGTATAATTATACGGAACGGAGGAGGGGCGCCCATGAACAAGAAGAAACTGATCCTCATCGCGGACGACGAAATCGGCATCCACGAATCCCTGCGCATCTACCTCACCCGGGAGGATTACGAGGTGTATTCCGTGTTCCGGGGGGACGACGTGATGGAGGCGTTCCAGCGCATGCGGCCGGATCTGGTGATCCTGGATATCATGATGCCGGGGCGCTCGGGCACCCAGGTGTGCGCCGATATCCGGGCGGTGTCGATGGTGCCGGTGATCATGCTCACCGCCAAGGGGGAAGAGGTGGACAAGCTGCTGGGCTTCGCCCTGGGGGCGGACGATTACATCGTGAAGCCCTTCTCCCCCCGGGAGATCGTATCCCGCATCCAGGTGATCTTCCGCCGGATGAACCAGATGCTCACCTCCCCCGACCAGGGGAAGCTGACCGTGGGGAACACGGAAATCGATCTGAAGTGCTATGAAGTGCGGGTGGCGGGGGAGACGGTGCTCCTGTCCCCCAAGGAAGTGGAGATCCTGCACCTGATGGCGGGGCATCCCCGGCAGGTGTTTTCCCGGGAACAGCTGCTGGACAACATCTGGGGCTTTGATTTCAGCGGCGATCCCCGGGTGGTGGACACCAGCATCAAGCGCATCCGCCGGAAGCTGCCGGAGGGCACCTCCATCCAGATCAGGGCGGTATACGGCGTGGGCTACAAGGCAGAGGTAACGGAAGATGTATAAATCCTCATCCGCCCTTTCCCGGGTGCTGTGGCTGATGTTCTGGACGATCCTGGGCATCAGCGTGGTTTTTTTCGCGCTGAGCAGCTATTTTTTCGGGGACATTTATGCCAAGGCCCATCTGAGCAGCCTGGACGGCGCCCTGGAGGAGGAGAAAACGATCCTGGAAAGGTACGCCCGGGGGGACGTGGGGCGGGAGGACCTGAGCGCGATGGTGAATCCGCCGCTTTCGGTGGACTACGGCTTTTACCTGCTGACGGACCCGGAGCGCCGGACGCTGGCCTGCACGGAAGGGGCGGAGGACTGCTTCACGGTGGACGCGGTGACGCGGATGCTGGAGGAATTGCCGCCGGAGGGCGGGAATTCTGTCCGGGCGAAAAAGGACGATGTGACGATCCTGGTGAAAGCGGAAAGGACGCCCTGGGGGTATGCGGCGGCGGGCCGGACCCTGCGGGCGTTCGACAGCGCGGCGATGTCCTTCCGCAACCGGCTGTTCATTTCCATGCTGCTGGCCGCGGCGCTGATCCTGCTGCTCAACACCCTGCTGGCCCAGCAGGCCACCCGGCCCTCCGCGCTCATCCGGCAGATGGCCACCCAGGTGGCCCGGGGGGAAAGGGCGGCGGTGCCTGAAAACCTGCCGGGCAAGGACATCCGGGAGATCGCGGCGGCCCTCAACGAAATGAGCCTCTCCGTCGCCCGGGCCATGGGCGATCTGAAATACGAAAAGGAGACCATGGCGCTGATCCTGGAGGGGCTGCAGGAGGGCATCCTGGCCATCGACGGCGACGGCAACATCCTGCATGAAAACGCGGCGGCCTGGCGGCTGCTGGGCGGCGGGGAAACGGAAAGCTACCGCGCGGTGATGGCGGCGCTGCGGGAAGACTGCCGGGAGGAGCAGTGGTTCCGGCGGTTCCCGGACGGGAGCAGGGTGCTGCACTGTGCGGTGTCCCGCCTGCCTCGGGAAGAGGGAAAGGAAAGCCGCGGCACCGTGGCGCTGATCCGGGACGTGACGGAGGACGAGCACCTGGAGCGCACCCGCCGGGATTACGTGGCCAATATTTCCCACGAGCTGCGCACCCCGCTTTCCTCCATCCGGGGCCTGGCGGAAGGGCTGCGGGACGGCATGGTGACGGAGGAAAAGGACCGGGAACGCTATTACAGCATTATCGCGGAGGAATCCACCCGCCTGTCCCGGCTGGTGAACGATCTGCTGGAGCTCAGCTCCCTCCAGGCCAATCCCGCGGCCTTTGAAACGGAACGGGTGGACCCCCGGGAGCTGCTGGAGGAGATCCACGGCCGGGACCGGCGTTTGTTCGGGCAGGCGGAGCTGCGGTTTTCCCTGGCGCTGCCCGAGGAAACGCTGCCCTGCGTCCTTTCCAACGAGGACCGGCTGGCCCAGGTGCTCACCATTTTCCTGGACAACGCCAGGAAATACACCCCGGCGGGGGGCTGCGTGACCCTGGGGGCGGAAAACACGGCGGCGGGGGTGCGCTTTTTCGTAAGGGACAACGGCATCGGCATGGACGAGGAAACCTGCCGCCTGGCCTTCGAGCGCTTCCATCAGGCGGAGCGCAGCCACAGCGAAAAGGGCAGCGGCCTGGGCCTTTCCATCGCCCGGGAGATCCTGCGCAAAATGAACGTGACCATCCTTCTGCGCAGCGCGCCGGGGGAGGGGAGCGAGTTTTCCTTCGTGATCCCCTTCGGGGGATAAGGCGGGTGTTTTCAATCCGCCGCGGGTATGCTATAATGATCGGGTGAATCCATCAGGATCGGGGGACGGAATATGTTTGGCAGGATGATGAACAATTATTATTATGGAAAAAGCGGCAAAGGGGATTATAAGAAAGAAGACCTGCCCAGGAACCGCTGGCAGCTGTTCTGGGAAATGCTGCGGGTGCGCTTCGCCGGCCTGATGCGGCTGAACCTGGTGGCCATCGCGGTGTGGATCCCGCTGTTCATCGTGGCGGGCCGCGCGTTCAGCATGTATGTGGATCTGCGGACGGTTTACGTCAATTACGGCAATTATCTGGTATACGACGTGACGACGGAGCAGTTTTCCCAGGACAGCGCCGCGCAGATTGCCGCAGAGATGAAGGAGCGCTACAATGCCGGGGACGATCTGGAATCCCAGGCGGCGGCGCTGATCAGCTTTGAGCAGGATGGCAGGCAGGCGATCCTGACCTGGCTGTTCCTGTGGATGATCCCCTGCATCGCCGTTACCGGCCCGGTGAAGGCGGGCATGGCGTACGTCACGCGGAACTGGGCCCGGGACGAGCACGCCTTCATGTGGGCCGATTTCAAGGACGCGGTGAAGGCCAACTGGAAGCAGGCCCTGGGGGTGTCGGCCATTACCGGCGTGCTGCCCTACGTGCTGTACATCGGCTATATGTTCTACGGGAAGCAGGCGGAGACCGGCGGACTGCTGTTCGTGGTGCCCCAGATGATGATGGTGATCCTGGGGGCGGTGTGGGCCATGGCGGCCACGTTCATGTACCCCATGCTGGTGACGTATAAGGTGACCTTCGGGCAGCTGATCAAAAACAGCCTGATCCTGGCCCTGGGCCGTCTGCCCCAGACCGCGGGGATCCGCCTGGTGCTGCTGGTGCCGGCGGTGATCGCCGGGGCGCTGTTTGAATTCACGGGCATCGCCATTTCGCCGCTGATCCTGGGGATCTATTATGCCCTGCTGGGGTACGCCCTGTCCCGGTTCGTGATGGCCAGCTACACCAACGCGGTGTTCGACCGGTTCATCAATCCCAGGCTGGCGGGCGTGAAGGTGAACCGCGGCCTGGCCGAGCCGGAGGAGGACGACGGCGGCGACGAGGACGAAAGCGCGGAAGAACCCCGGAGCGAATGAAGACGCGCCGGCGGGGCATCCTTGAAACCGGAGGGGGCGATGGGATGCGGACGCTGACCAAGGAAGAACGGCTGAAATACGAGGTGGCCCGGGACCTGGGCTTGCTGCCCAGGCTGGAAAGCGTGGGCTGGGCGGGGCTCAGCACAGCGGAAAGCGGGCGCATCGGCGGAGTGGTGGGCGCCCGGAAGCGGCGCCGGAAGGAAGAAGCATGTATACCCAGTTCGCCCACGTCTACGACGAATTGATGCGGGAGGTGCCCTACGCCCAGTGGGCCGGGCATTACCGGGCGCTGATGCGGCGCTGCGGCGTGCCCGACGGCGCCAGATGCGCCGAGTGCGCCTGCGGCACCGGGAGCCTTACCGTGCCCCTGGCCCGGATGGGCTACCGCATGACGGGGATCGATCTGTCCTCCGACATGCTGGAGGAAGCCATGAAAAAAGCCCGGGCTAACGGGCTGGATATTCCCTTCGTGCGGCTGGACATGTGCGAAATGCGCCTGCCCCGCCGGGCGGACTGCGTGATCGCCACCTGTGACGGCGTGAATTACCTGACCTCGCCGGAGCGGGCGGCGCAGTTCTTTTCCGCGGCGTTTGCGGCGCTGCGGCCCGGCGGCGCGCTGATCTTCGATGTGTCCACTCCGGAAAAGATGAAAAACACCCTGGGGAACAATACGCTGTTTTCCGACGACGAAAAAATTTCCTATATCTGGCGCAACCGCTGGCAGGAGAAGACCGCCTGCGTGCAGATGGCGCTTTCCCTATTCGTCCGGCGCCCGGACGGGGCGTATGACCGCCTGGAGGAAGCGCAGACCCAGCGGGCCTACGAACGGGCGGAGCTGAGGAGGCTGCTCAAGGAAGCGGGGTTCTGCCAGATCGCCTTCTTCGGCCGGATGCGATTGTCCCCGCCCCGAACGGGGGACGACCGGTGGCACGTGACGGCGGTGAAGCCCCGGGAAAGCGCCCGGTGACGCAGTTGCAAGGCCGCGATGATTGTGGTATGATGGGCAGGGGGAGCAGATCCCCCGCCCTTTTGCTTTGATGATTCAAGGAGGCTGAAATGCAGACCGCATCCCGTTACCGCTGCCCCTGCTGCGGCGCCGCCCTGGTTTTTTCCAGCGACACCCAGCAGATGCACTGTGATTCCTGCGGCAATTCTTTCCCGCCGGAAACCATGCAGGCCGTGGCGGAGGCTCAGGCCTGGCAGGATCAGGGCGACCAGATGGACTGGGCGCCCCAGGAAAGCGCTGGCTTTTCCGGCGCTGAAAGCGGCGCGCTGCGGGCTTATCGGTGCGAAGCCTGCGGCGCGCAGATCGTCACCGACGCGGAGGTCGCCGCCACGTCCTGCGTATACTGCGGAAGCCCCTCCATCCTGCCCGGCGTGCTGGAGGGCGCGTACCGGCCGGACGCCGTGCTGCCCTTCCAGAAGAGCAAGGAAGAGGCCGTGGCCGCCCTGAAAAAGCACTGCAGCGGGAAAAAGCTGCTGCCCAAGGGGTTTCTGAACGGGGGCATGCTGGAGAAGATCACGGGGGTGTATATCCCCTTCTGGCTGTTCCAGGCCGACGCGGAGGCGGACTGCACCTACAACGCCACCCGCAGCCATACCCACCGGGAAGGCCAGTATATGGTGACGAGGACGGAGCATTATCTGCTGCGCCGGGGCGGCAGCATGGCGTTCAGCCAGGTGCCGGTGAACGGCTCCCAGAAGGCGGACGATACCCTGATGGAAGCCATCGAGCCCTTCGATCAGCAAGCGGCGCAGCCCTTCCACGTGGGGTATCTGAGCGGCTTCCAGGCCCAGCGCCACGATCTGGACGCCGCGGCCTGCGAGCCCCGGGCCAACGAGCGCATCCGGGACAGCGTGAACGCCGTGATGGCGGGCACCGTGCACGGGTATGCCACGGTGAGCCGCACCCAGTCCCGCATTTCGCTCCATCACAGCCAGGTAAGGCAGGTGCTCCTGCCGGTGTGGCTGCTCAACACCCGCTGGAAGGACAAAATTTATACCTTCGCCATGAACGGGCAGACGGGCAGGTTCATCGGCGATCTGCCGGTGGACAGGGGCAGGTTCTGGGGCTGGCTGCTGGGCATTGCCCTGGGGATCGGCGCAGGCGGCACGGGGCTGCTGTATCTGCTGCTGAAGACGGGGGTGCTGTGAAATGAAGAAAGCGTTCATTCTGCCGGCGCTCCTGCTGGCGCTCCTGCTGTGCGCCCTGCCTGCGATGGCGGAGAATCCGGAAATGGAACGGGTAGTGGATCAGGCGAAGGTGCTGTCGGCGGACACGGTCTCGGCGCTGACGGAGGAGATCCGGGACATCGGGGAGCGGTTTCAGTTCGACCTGGTGATCCTGAACATCGACGGCATCGGCAGCTATACCACCTATGATTTCGCGGCGGATTATTACGATTACGGCGGCTACGGCTACGGGGAAGGCCACGACGGCATCATGCTGCTGATCGTGCCCTCCACCCGGGATTATTACATCATGAACACCGGCTCCGCGGAGAAAATCTTTACCGACGGGGAGCTGAACAGGATCGAAAAGCAGATCCTGCCGCTGCTGGGAAAGAATGATTTCGACGCGGCGGAAAAGAAATTTGTGGAAATGGTGGCGGCGCGGCTGAACGCCGTGACGCCGGAAGGCCGGGCGGGGCGGCTGCTGCCGCTGCTGACGGCGCTGGGCGCGGGCGGCGGCGCCGTTACCGCGGGCGCGATGCGCTCCGGCATGAAATCCGTGCGGAAGAAAAAAGGCGCGGCCAATTACATTCAGGACGGCTCCTTCCGCCTGCATACCAGCCAGGATATTTACCTGTATACCACCACCACCCGCCGCCGCATCCAAACGGAAAGCAGCGGTTCGCGGCCCGGCGGAGGCGGCGGCTTCCACGGCGGCTTTACCGGTTCTTCCGGCACGCACCATTCGGGCCACGGGGGAAAATTCTGATTTTTCCGAAAAAAGGGAGCCGCGCATCGGCGTTTCAGCGCGGCTCCTTTTCTGTATGCTGTTTTTTCGTTTCCCGCCGGTATTGCTGCGGGCTCATGCCCGTGTGCCGGCGGAAGACCTGGGAAAAATAATTGCTGTCGGCATAGCCGCAGTCGAAGGCGATCTCGGTGATGGGCCGGTCGGTGCGCAGCAGGGTCCGGGCGCGGGCCATTCGCAGCCGGGCGATATAGGCCCGGGGCGTAAAATGGAACGCCTGGGAGAACACCCGGTCCAGGTGCCGGGGAGACACGCCGGCCACCTGCGCCAGCTCCGCCAGGGGAATTTCCTCGGTGTAATGATCCTCCAGATAGGCCAGGGCCAGGGCCGCGCCGCCGCCGGGCAGCGCGCCGGACTGGCCCGCGCTCAGGCGGCACAGCTGCAGAAGCGTCATCTGCAGCCAGCCCCGCAGACAGGTTTTCCAGCCCGGGCGCTGCTGCCGCATTTCGGCCAGCACCGCGTCCATCCCGTCCTCCAATGCCAGCCACGCGGCGCTGTCCGGCCGCAGGGGCCGCCGGGGGGCGGGCGTTTTTTTATGGGGCAAAAACAGCGGCTCGAACCCCGGCGCCTGCCGGATGTCCGCCTCTCCGGGGATCATCGCGTCCAGGCGGAAGCGCACCGTGAACGCCCGCATATCCCGGACCTGCAGGAACGCGTGGGCCGATCCCTCCGCCGCCGTCAGCACGTCCCCCCGCCGCACCAGGCATTCCCCTCCGCCGTCCCGGCACAGGGCGCTGCCCCCGCGGACGAAGGTGATCTCCGTAAAATCCCGGTGGGCGTGCAGCGGCACGTCGGCGGCGTGGACCGTCTCCTCCGCGTGGCAGGGAAAGGCCGCTTCCGGCGCGTAGGCGCTCAGGAGCTCCGTTCGCATGGGCGATCTTCTCCTCCGGTCACAGCCGTTTGAATACGGGGATGGAATCGATGGGCGCGTCGGCCTCCACCGTGCGGCCGCCGTCCACGGTTTCTCCGGTGCGGATGTCCTGCCATCTGCCGGCGGGCAGGTATACCGGGCGGCTGAAGGTGCGCGGCGTCAGCACGGGGGCCACCAGATAATCCGGGCCGAACATGTACTGATCTTTGAGCTCCCAGCACGTTTGGTCTTCGGGGAATTCATAGAACATGGCCCGCAGCAGGGGAGAGCCGTTCTCATGGGCTTCCCGGAAAATCTTTTTCAGGTACGGCAGCAGGGACCGGCGCAGCTCGTAATGCTTTTTCATGATGGCGAAGTTTTCCTCGCCGTAGCTCCACATTTCGTTGTCCTGGCCGGTGTGCAGGTATCCGCCGCCCCAGTCCCGGTCGTCCAGGGCGGGGATGGTGAAGGGCTCCCGGTCGCCGTGGAGGCGCATTACGGGCTGGAACACCGCCCATTCGTACCAACGGATCAGCAATTCCCGGAATTCGGGATCGAAAACGTTGCCTTCCATGAACCCGCCGATATCGGTGTTCCACCAGGGAATGCCGGCCAGGCCGATGTTCAGCCCCGCCGCCACCTGATCCCGCAGGGATTCCCAGGTGGAGGGCACGTCGCCGCTCCACAGGACGTTCCCGTATTTCTGGCTGCCCGCCCAGCCGGAGCGCAGCAGATTCACCACCCCGCCGTTGCCCAGGGCGGTTTCGTTGTCAAAGAAGATGCGGCTGTACCACTGGGGATACAGGTTGCTGCATTCCAGGGCCGGGCCGATGTAATAGCGGAAATTGTCGAAATCGTACTTGGTCAGGTCCGGCTCGGAATTATCCAGCCAGAAATAATCGATGCCCAGGTCGTAGTAGTGCTTCTTGCACTTTTCCCACACGTATTGCCGGGTTTCGGGGTTGAAGGGGTCCAGCTGCACGCAGTCGCCCTGGTAATCGTAGGTCTGCATGGCGCCGCGTTCGGTGCGCATGAGCAGGCCCCGCTCCGCCATTTCGTAGAAGTTTTCGCTGCGCCGGTCCACGCTGGGCCATACGGATACCATCACCTTGGTGCCCATGGCGTGCAGTTCGTCGATCATGGCCTTGGGGTCCGGCCAGTAGGTGCTGTCGAATTTCCAGTCGCCCTGGACGGTCCAGTGGAAAAAGTCGATCACGATCACGTCCAGATGGATGCCCAGCTCGCGGTACTTCCGGGCCACGGAGAGCACCTCCTCCTGGGTGCGGTAGCGCAGCTTGCACTGCCAGAAGCCCATGGCGTCCTCCCGCATCATGGGGGCGCGGCCGGTGACGGCGGTGTAGTTTTCCAGGAGGCCCTTGGGCGTGTCCGCCACGGTGAACCAAATGTCCATATCCTTGCAGGCCGCGGCTTCCCATTCGGTCACGTTTTTGCCGAAGGCCACCCGGCCCACCGCCGGATTGTTCCACAGCATGCCGTAGCCCAGGGAAGATACCAGGAAGGGCACGGTGGTTTGGCTGTTTTTCTGGGCCAGCTCCAGCACGCAGCCCTTCAGATCCAGGTCCGGCTGCTGGTACTGGCCCATGCCGAAAAGCTTTTCCCCGTCGTTGGGCTCAAACCGCACGGTCAGGCGGTAATCCCCGCCCACGTAGGGGATCCACTCCCGGTTGACCACCTTGAGGCAGTGGCTTTCCCTGGTGATGCTGGCGCCGTAATTGCGGTAATGCTCCCGCAGCACCTTTTCTCCGTCCCGGTAAAAGGTCATGACCCCGCCGAAATTCACCGTGATTTTCAGCCGCCCGTTTTCGATGGACGCCGCGGGCAGCCGGTGCATGTTCCCGTCGCCCTCCCGGCGTTCCTCCTGATAAAATTCGATCTTTGCCGCGGCGTGTCCGGGATCTTCCGTCAGGGCCCAGTCCCGGCCGGAAAAAGCGGGGAACATGGTGGCCCGGATGCGCAGAGCGTCCTTTCCCCACGGCTCGATCCGCAGGGTTTCTCCCTGCCGGCGGCAGACGAGGGCACCGTTGTCATTGATGAACTGCATGGCGATTCTCCTTTGATTATTGATTTCTTCCGCAATGCCGTTTTTATGATACAGCCTGGGGCGGGAATTTGTCAATCCGCAAAAAAAGCGCCCCGGCGGACCGGGGCGCAAAGCAAGTATTCGGAAAAGCGGATTATTCGGCGGCCTTCACGGAAATGATGTGGGGGTTCGCGCCGTTGTACCAGTACAGGTAGCCTTCCAGGTCGACCACGTCGCCCACCTTCAGGCCTTCCACGGCCTTGTACACTTCGGTGTCGCTGCCCCGCAGATAGAATTCCACGCAGAAGTCGTAGGTCACGCCGTCCTTGGAAACCTTGAAGTATAGGTCGTCCGTCTTGCCGGAAGCGTCCTTGTAAGCGAACGCCGCGCCGGTCTCGTCGTAGGCTTCCACCGTCATGCCCTTGAACGCCACCAGCTTGTTCATGTTCTTGATCAGGTCGTCCGTGCCCAGCAGGGCCGTCACG
>JAFZQK010000003.1 GCA_017620455.1 Clostridia bacterium | reverse complement strand
TTTTTCCTGTGCTGCGGCATGAAAAAAACCGCCCTGTCCGGGCGGCTTTTCAGAATGGAGGTGAGGAGAATCGAACTCCTGTCCGAAGATTCAGCTGCATGGTTTTCTCCGAGCGCAGGCCGGGTTTTTACGTTCCCGCCCCTGCACGCCCCCGGCCGGGCTTGCAGGCTGAGTAGCTTCTTGTGCCGGGCTGCGCCGAAGCCCTCGCAGCCCCGTTCCCTACATCAATGACGCCGGTGGGCCGAGCCGTAGGCGCTCGGTGTCGACGCGCCGCCATTAGGCAGCGAAAGCGTACTGATTGTTGTCAGTTGATTTTAAGTTCCCCGTTTTTACGCGGCCAGGGTCCGCGGCTCGCTTACCATACCTCCGACGATCCCCGTCGAAACCAGTGCACCCCCCCACATACAGGCTTACGCCTGTTGATGAAAACCAGCGGAGCCGGTTTTCATCAGTTGCATCAATTTGCTGTAAAATGGCATTTCCGGGCAGGTATGCCCGTAAACGCACATTTTACGGCCGCAAATTGATATAGGTAGCGGTCAAGGACCGCTCCTCGGACCAGCAAAGCCGGTCCTGCGGATTTTATATGAAAGGGCTGCGGCCCTTTCATACTTTCCTGGGGTTTAGTTAGTCCTCCCGGCTGTTGGTGCGCACCCGGCGGGCCAGATCGCGCTTCACGTCGCGCTCCGCCTGGCTTTCGCGCTTGTCGTGCAGGTGCTTGCCCACGCAGAGGCCCAGGGTCATTTTCATGCGGCCGTCCTTCAGGTATACGTCCAGGGGCACCAGGGCGTATCCCTGCCGCTGCACCGCCGCGCCCAGCTTGCGGATCTCGCTCTTATGCAGCAGCAGCTTCTTCGGGCGCAGGGGATCGGTGTTGAAGATGTTTCCCTGCTCGTAGGGGCTGATGTGCATGCCCTGGACGAACACTTCGCCGCCCTTGACCATGGCGAAGCTCTCCTTCAGGTTCACCTTGCCCTGGCGCATGGATTTGACCTCCGTGCCCTTGAGCTCGATGCCGCATTCCAGGCTTTCCTCCACGAAGAAATCGTGGCGCGCCTTTTTGTTCTGCGCGATGGGCTTGACGCCCATTTTTTTCGCCATGGGGCGCGCCTCCTTTCCTTCGGCTCAGGACCGCATTATATCACACATCCCATGGAATTGCAATCCTGGCGGGAATGATGTATAATCATTCAAAACGGACGGGGAGGAATGGAACGTGCAGGTGAAGGAAGCGGCGGCGGCGGCCCGGCAGGCGGCGTACGCGCTGGCCCAGCTGACGGACGGACAGCGCAATGCCGCCCTCGGGGGCATGGCGGAGGCACTGCGGCGGCACGCCCCCGGTATTTTTGCCGCCAATCAGCAGGATATGCGCAAGGCGGAGGAAGAAAAACTGGCCTTCCCGCTTTTGAAGCGGCTGAAATTTGACGAAAATAAGCTTTCGGACGTGTGCGCGGGGCTTTCCTCCCTGGCGGCGCTGCCCGATCCCCTGGGGAAGATCACGCTGAAAAGGGAGCTGAGCCCGGGGCTGGATCTGTACCGCGTGTCCTGCCCCATCGGGGTGATCGGCGTGGTGTTTGAATCCCGGCCCGACGCGCTGGTGCAGATCGCGTCCCTGTGCGTGAAAAGCGGGAACGCCGTGCTGCTGAAGGGCGGCCGGGAAGCCCTGGGGACCAACCGGGCGCTGATGGAAGCCCTGCTGGAGGGAGGAAAGGGCATCCTGCCCGACGGCTGGGGCGCGCTCATGGAAACCCGGGAGGACGTGAACAGCATGCTTGCCGAGGACCGGAGCATCGACCTGATCATTCCCCGGGGCAGCAACGCCTTCGTGCGCTATATCATGGATCATACCAACATCCCCGTCATGGGCCACGCCGACGGCATTTGCCATACCTACGTGGACGCCTCGGCGGACGTCGAAATGGCGGTGCGGGTGGCCGTGGACGCCAAGACCCAGGCCCTGGCGGTGTGCAACGCCATGGAAACCATGCTGGTGCACCGGGACATCGCGGAAAAATTCCTGCCGGTCTGCTTTGCGGCGCTCCGGGAAAAGGGCGTGGAGCTCCGCGGGGACGAAGGAGTGCGCAGGATCGCCGACTGCGCCCCGGCCACGGAAAAGGACTGGGAAACGGAATACCTGGACGCCATCCTGTCCGTGAAAATCGTGGACAGCGTGGAGGAAGCCGTGAACCACATCAACCGCTACGGCTCCCATCATACCGACGCCATTATCGCTTCGGACAGGGAGGCGCAGGAAAAGTTCCTCATGGGCGTGGACAGCGCCGGGGTGTATGTGAACTGCTCCACCCGCTTTGCCGACGGCTACCGCTACGGCTTCGGGGCGGAGGTGGGCATTTCCACCGGCAAGCTGCATGCCCGGGGCCCGGTGGGGCTGGAGGGGCTGTGCACGTATAAATATCAGCTGCTGGGCTCGGGCCAGACGGTGGAGGATACGGTCACGGGAAGGATCGCGTATACCCACAGGGATCTGTAAATGATATTTCCGCAGCGGGAAGCGTATACTATGCCGGGGGACCGGACGGATGCGAGGTGCGCTATGATCAGCATTCAGGATTACCAGGGAAAGCGGGTGCACATGGTGGGCATCGGCGGCAGCAGCATGAGCGGGCTGGCCGAAATGCTCTTGAAGGAAGGCTATGCCGTCACCGGATCGGACAACGCCAATTCCCACGCGGTGGAACGCCTGCGGGGCATGGGCATCCCGGTTTCGGTGGGCCACGACGGGAAAAACGTCCAGGGCGCGGACCTGCTCATCTTTTCCGCCGCTATTTCCGAGGACAACCCGGAGCGGGCGGCGGCCCGGGGCCTGGGCATCCCGGAAATGGAAAGGAGCACCCTGCTGGGCCAGCTGATGCAGGGGCATAAGGAGGCCGTGTGCGTCTGCGGCACCCACGGGAAAACCACCACCTCCTCCATGATTGCGGAGACGCTCATGGACTGTGGGCTGGACCCCACCGTGCACATCGGCGGCCGGCTGGACGCCCTGGGCGGCGGCAGCCGCATCGGGAAGAAGGACGTGTTTGTAGCCGAGGCCTGCGAGTTCCACGGCAGCTTCCTGGAAATGCGGCCCACGGTGGCGGTGGTGCTGAACATCGAGGAGGACCACCTGGACTGGTACAAGAATATTGAAAACATCGAAAAGGCGTTCGGGGAATTCCTCTCCCTTCTGCCGGACCGGGGCCTCGCCCTGGGCTGGGGGGAGGACGGGCGGATCCGGCGGCTGTTCGCCGGCCTGAAGTGCGAAACGCGCACCTTCGGCTGGAAAGACGATAACGATTATTTTCCCGGGGAGCCGAGCTATTCGGACACGGGCTGCCCCCGGTACGATGTGATGTACAAGGGGAAAAAGCTGGCCCGGATCGAACTCCGGGTAGCCGGGACCTTCAACGTGCTCAATTCCCTGGCCGCTTTCGCCGCGGCCCACGCCTTGGGGGTGGACGCGGAAAAAGCCGCCGCGTCCCTGAACCGGTTTGCCGGGGTGCACCGGCGGTTCGAGCTCACGGGGATCATCGACGGGGTGAAAATGTACCACGATTACGGGCATAACCCGGTGGAAATGGCCGGGGCGCTGTCGGTGGCGAAAATGCAGCACGCCAATCACGTCTGGGCGGTGATGCAGCCCCACACCTTCAGCCGGGTGAAGAGCCTGTTTCAGGATTACCTCACCTGCACCCGGGACGCGGACTATACGCTGGTGACGGACATCTACGCCGCCCGGGAAAAGGACCCGGGGGACATCAAAGCCGAAATGATCGTAAAGGGCATGCGGGAGCACGGCATCGACGCCGTGCATACCCCCACTTTCGACGATACGGAAAAATACCTCCGCGCCCACTGGCAGCCCGGGGATCTGGTGCTCACCATGGGCTGCGGCAACATCAATCTGCTCAACGAGCAAATGCAGCTCCACGGGGACACGAAATAACGCGCTCCCAAAAGGACTGATCCAACATAAAAAACAGGCTGCCCCGATCTTCCGGGGCAGCCTGTTTTTTTGCAAGACGATTGATAAACTGGATTTCTCGGAAGGGGGTCCGGGGGGAACCGCTCTTTGTCCTGCAAAGAGCGGTTCCCCCCGCTTGTTCTCTCTCAAACCTCTCCCTCCGCGTGGCGGGCGGCGTGGCAGCAGATGTTCACGGCGACCGGCATGCCGGCGATGTGGGTGGGAACGGAAGCGATGTTCACCGCCAGGGCGGTGGTGCGCCCGCCGATGCCCGCGGGGCCGGTGCCCAGGCGGTTGATGGCGGCCAGGGCGTCCTCCTCGATCCTGGCATACCGGGGATCCGGATGATGGGACCCGACGGGCCGGGCGGTCATGCGCTTGGCCAGCAGCGCCGCCTGCTCGAAGGTGCCGCCCACGCCCACGCCCACGATCATGGGCGGGCAGGGATTGGGGCCGGCTTTCCTTGCGGTGTCCACGATGAAATCCAATACGCCCTTTTCTCCCTCTGCGGGCGAGCAGAACTTTACGGCGCTCATATTTTCGCTGCCGAAGCCCTTGGCGGTGAACAGGATATGCACTTTATCCCCGGACACGATGCGCAGATGGATCACGGCGGGGGTATTGTCGCCGGTGTTTTTCCGGTCGAACACCGGGTCGTCCACCACGGATTTGCGCAGGTATCCTTCCCGGTATGCCCGGCGGACGCCGGTGTTGACGGCTTCTTCAAAATCGCCGCCGGTAAAATGCACCTCCTGGCCCACGTCGATAAAAAATACGGCCATGCCGGTGTCCTGGCAGACGGCGATCTTTTCCTCCCGGGCGATGCGGTAGTTTTCGCATAATTGCTCCAGCACGGCCCGTCCGGCGGGGGAGGGCTCCGTTTCCCGGGCGGCGGATACGGCCTTTTCAATGTCCGGGCCGATCTCGTAATTGGCCTTCAGGCACAGCCCGGCCACCAGATCGGCGATTTTTTCCACAGGGATCTCACGCATGCGTTTTTCCTCATTTCTTACGGCAGGATCACGGGGGCGCGGCGGCAGCTGTCGCCCCGGGGCAGGCCCGCGGCGATGCGCCACAGATCGTCCGCCCGGAGGTCCAGCGCCCAGCGGGCTTCCTTGGCGGGGCGGGTGACCAGGGGGAAGGCGCTTTTCTGCATGGAACGGATCAGCCCCCGGGCGCTTTCCTGGAAGCCCAGGATGCGGGCGCAATCCGGCAGGGGCGAAAGATCGCTTTTCGTGACGCCCAGGGCCGCGTGGCACAGGCAGCGGCTGACCCGGCCGTAGGTGTAGCGCCGGGTCTTGACGGAAGTGATCATGTCCTCCCGGGTTGCGCCCGACTGCGCCGCTTTCAGCAGGCGGCTTTCCAGCCCTTCGCTGACCCCGGGCAGGGCGGACGCCTCCTTTGGCGTCATGGTCAGAAGCGCCCTCCGAATCAGGGGATCGAAGGCGGCCGGAGGGCAGATCTCCCCGTTCAGCAGCGCCCTTTCCAATACGGGCAGGGCGTTTTCCGGCACGGCGGCGCGGATGCCCGCCCAATCCCCCCGCAGGATGGCGGCCCGCAGGGCGGAGGCGGAGGGGGCGGAGGACAGTTCCTTTGCCCGGTAATCCCCGTCCCGCTTAATGGGCGCGGGGATCAGGGGGCTGCGGAGGCGGCGGATGGCCCGCAGATAGGAAAGGGCCAGAGCGGCGTTGGGCTTATCCAGGGCGCGGGGCGGCAGATGCAGCCGCTTTTCCAGAGCGGCCCCCACCGCCGCGGCGTGGGACAGGCCTTTGCTAAGCCCCGCCTGGACGGCCGCGTTCAGGGCGCCGTCCGGCGCTTCCAGCAGCAAGGCGGCTTCATCCAGATACGGAAGGGCGTCCGCCTCGCAGCCGAAGGACAGGTGGGTGACGCAGCCAAGGCCGGTGAGGACGGAAACGCCGCCCAGGGCGAAATATTCCGCTTCCCGGACGGAGAAGCAGTAGGGAAGCTGCAATACGATATCCGCCCCGCACCGCAGGGCCATTTCCGCCCGGACGTGGGCGGGCAGCAGCGCGGGCATGCCCCGCTGGGTAAAGCTGCCGCTGATCAGGCAGACGACGTGATCCGCCCCCGTTTTTTCCCGGGCCGCGCGGAGGTGCCCTTCATGGCCCCGATGGAACGGATCGTATTCCGCAATGATCCCGCAGACCGCCATGGAACGCACCTCCTTTCTTCCATTATAATGCACCCGGGGGAACGCCGCAAGCCCGGATCAGATCTCCCCGTCCATGAGCAGGTTGTCCTTGCCCAGGCCGCAGACGGAGGGCTCGGCGTCGAAGGCGTAGCAGAAATCCAGAAAATCCGCCTTCTGCTTCGGGTCGTTCATGATTTTGACCAGGATCTCCCGGGGCAGCGTGCGGCCGTAGGCCCCGGGGCCCGCCATACGGATATTCCGCACCCCCAGCCGGCCCAGGATGCCCGCCAGCTCCTCCGGGCGGAACCCGTAGGTGATGCACCAGGGGGTTTCTCCCCGGTCGTAGGCGCGTTTTTCTTCCTCCCCGCCCAGCAATCCGGTTTGATACACCCGCTGCAAACGCTCCGCGTCCAAGGCGAAGCCGCCGATCATTTCATCCCGGTGCTCCACGCACCAGCGCACGAAGGGATCGCCGCAGCTTTCATCCAGGATGAACTGGTTCTTCTGGATGGGATTGCACAGGTAGGGGAGGGCGCCCAGGCGGCTGGCGACGCTGAAAAGCACCCGTTTCTTCGCCATCCGCACCAGGTTTCCGATCACCCGTTCCTGGTTGGGATAGGTGTAGGAAATGGGCGCGTCCACGCTCATCACCAGATCGAAGGACCGGTCGGCGTAAGCGTCCAGCTCCTCCAGGGCGCCCTGCACGAATTCGATCCGGTCCGATACGCCGGTTTCCGCCGCCAGCGCCCGCGCTTTTTCGATCATGGGGCGGGAGAGATCGAAATGGGTCACGCGGCGGCCCATTTTCGCCAGCAGGATGGAAAACCGCCCGCTGCCCGCGCCGCCGTCGAACACCGTTCCGACGCCGTCCAGGATCTCCCGCAGCCGGCGTTCGATGTGGTTCTTCTGGATGATATCGTCCATGTACGTTTTTTCCCGGCGACTTTCCAATTCGCCCTTGTCCGGCTGGTTCCAGAGCCGCTCGGCGATCTTCCGGCTGTAATCCTGCATGGCGTCCTCCCGATTACGCATTTCCATTCAGACTATACCACAAATCCGCCCCCGTCACAAGATGCCGAAAAACGGGCCGGCCCGCGGCTGCGCTGCGGAACGAAATGCGAAAATATTTCAAAAAAGTGAAAAATCCTTTTTTCCCGCTTCTTTGGTTGACAGGGCGAAAAATAAGGCATATACTGAAATCAACAAAGAAAACAGGAGGTGACAGTCAATGGGCGACGGCGAGAGATGCCAAGTGAGCGAAGGCGTGCCGCGATCGTGGCGTGCGCGCTCATTGGCGCGTCGCATCTGATCGGGTCCGCTCCCTGCTTGCATCGCTGAACGTCGTTATCGGGGGAAAGCCATCGCATCTGCAAGGAAGAGGGCTTTTTTGCGTGGGATAAAAACGCGCATGGCCGCCTTCCCGGCTTTCCGGAACGGGTTCAAAAGAAAGAGGGAGGGAAGCCCATGGAATGGGAAGCAATTGAAAAACGGCTCAATGATCTGCTGGAAAAGGGCCGGCACGGCGAGCTCCGCGGGGCGATGATGATGCTCAACGAGGTGGACATCGCCCAGTACATGGAAACCCTGGATAAAGACAAGCTGCTGCTGGTGTTCCGCATCCTGCCCAAGGATATTTCCGCCGACGTGTTCAGCTACATGTCCGCGGACCAGAAGCAGACGCTGATCGAATCCATCGGCGATCAGGAAATCTCGTCCCTGATCGACGATATGTTCCTGGACGACGCGGTGGACTTCCTGGAGGAGCTGCCCGCCAGCGTGGTCAAGCGCGTCCTGCAGTCCGCCACGCCCGAAAAGCGCAATCTGATCAATCAGTTCCTGCGCTATCCGGAAAACAGCGCCGGCTCGCTGATGACCATCGAGTATCTGGAATTCCGCGGCGAGGATACCGTGCGCCAGGCCATGGAGATCATCCGCAAGGAAGGCCTGGACAAGGAAACGATTTATACCTTATATATTATCGACCAGACCCATCACCTGATCGGCACCCTGGCCCTGCGCAAAATGATCCTGGCCAGTGACGATACGGTGCTTTCCGATCTGATGGACCGGAACGTGGTCTTCGTCCACACCTTGGACGACCAGGAGCAGGTGGCCGAGCTGGTGCGGCATTACGATTTGATGGCCATTCCCGTGGTGGATAAGGAAGAGCGCCTGGTGGGCATCATCACCGCGGACGACATCATGGACGTCATCGAAGAGGAGACCACGGAAGACTTCGAAAAGATGGCCGCTCTGACGCCTTCCGACGACGAATATCTGAAAACCTCGCCCTTCAAGCTGGCGCTGAACCGTATTCCCTGGCTGCTGCTGATGGCGGTGATCGCCATTTTTACCGGACTCATCATTACGCATTACGAGGATGTGCTCAGCGCCACCGGCTCCGTGGGCATCATCCTGACGGCCTGTATCCCCATGCTGATGGACACCGGCGGCAACTGCGGCGCCCAGAGCTCCACCCTAATCATCCGCGGCCTTTCCCTGGGCCAGATCACCCTGAAGGATTTCCTCAAAGCGCTGTGGAAAGAATTCCGGGTGGCGCTGATCGTGGGCTCCGTGCTGTTCGCCTTCACGTTGGTCCGGGTGCATTTCATTAACGGCGCGGAATGGACGGTGTCCTTCGTGGTGGCCTGCGCGCTTTTGTGCACCATCATTCTGGCAAAGGCCCTGGGCTGCGTCATGCCCATGCTGGCCAAGCGCCTGGGCCTGGACCCGGCCCTCATGGCCAGCCCCCTGATTACCACCGTGGTGGATATGAGCTCCCTGTTCATTTACTTCACCATCGCCCGGGCCGTCCTGAAGATCTGACGCTGCGCTTTCGCTTCCCGTCCCGTCCGGCTCCCTGCCGGACGGGACGTTTTTTCCAGAAAAATACAGGCTTTTCCGGCTTGCAAAAGCCTGAAAAAAACTTAAAAAAAGGTGTTGACAAAGCGGAGCGGCTG